>JAUILM010000210.1 GCA_030432855.1 Bacteroidia bacterium | reverse complement strand
CTTCCTGATATGTGTTCCAGGCGTCACATGATGGGCATTTGCCAATCCACTTTGGGGTTGTGTTGCCACAAGATGTGCAAACGTATTGTGTTTTTATCTTTTTCAATTATCTTTGTCGTTCCTCAGAAAACACCAAAACCATTTACGAAGGTAAAGAATGGATTTTTGAAACCTTGCTTCTTTTAGTCTTTCAATAAATTTCGTAAAGAAAAATTAAACATAAATAACTCATTGCGAGTTACTTATGCAGAAACACCATAAAATTTTGATTTTTTTTGTCAAAAAATTGTGGGTTCTCCTTTGACCTGACGTCATAAGGGTGTAGTTCATGAACATGATTTCAAAGGAAATAGCAAAAGTGAGCTACATCTACAGGGAGTAATAAAAATGTAGATTGTTTTCATTTGGTTTTTTGGGGTTATACGGGGTGCTAGTTTAATTACTAGTGCCCTGTTTTATTTCATACTTATACATACATCCAACCTCTAGTTTCAGCTCAACTGTATCTTAGTTATACTATCTTTACATCATCTGATGTCGTCCTTCTAATTTGTGGGATACATCTTTCTAAATACTAGGATCATGGATAAACTTGCACTGCATATTGAAAGTCTGATCTTCGCCTCAGAACAACCCGTAAAGCTGGAAGAGATTATTTCATGTCTGGAAGCGTGCTTTGAAACCACAGTGCATGAACCAGATGTGCTAAAAGCACTGGTTGCCATTGAAGAAAAATTTAAATCCGATGAATTTTCGTTCGCCCTAAATCAGATCAACGAAGGCTATGTTTTTCTCACCAAAGGAGCTTATCATAACATTATCGGTCAGTACCTGAAGCTCAATACCCGGAAAATGCTTTCAAAAGCAGCGCTGGAGACCCTGGCGATCATCGCGTACAAACAACCGGTTACCAAATCCGAGTTGGAAAGCATCAGAGGAGTGAATTGCGACTATACCATTCAAAAACTTTTGGACAAAGAACTCGTTTCTATTGCAGGAAGAAGTGATGGACCAGGCAGGCCTCTGCTCTATGGTACGAGTGAACGATTCATGGATTACTTCGGGTTGAAAAGTATTGCTGATCTTCCCAAGCTTAAGGATTTTCAGCAGCCCGAAAGTGAAGTGGGTGATTCTTCGGCCATTGTAGAAGAGGCCATCAGGACATCCAGTCAAAACTAAAGTAAAATGAGTACTGCTGAAAAACCTCTGGTAAACAGAGTCGCATCCAGTGGATTGATTACGTTCAATTTGGAAACCTATTATCCTGCAAAAACAATTCATCATTTTGATTTGAAGGATTACCTGTTTCGTGAACTAATACTCCGAGAAAAAGACTTTCGGAGCGCATTGGCTGAACACGATTGGGAACAGTATCGAAATGGGATTTTTCTCGTGTATTGCTCTACTGACGCCATTATTCCCGTCTGGGCGTACATGCTGGTGACAAGTTATGTCGTTGATATCTGTGATGAGATACATCTCGGAGACGAGACCTCATTTTTGCGTTCTCATTATAGTGACGTCGCAGATGAGTTAGATACGGCTCCATATGTAGACCAACGGGTGATAGTAAAGGGATGTAGCGAAAAACCGGTGCCTCCCTCTGCATATTTAGATATCAGTCGTAAATTGTTACCGGTGGTGAAGAGCCTGATGTATGGTGAACCCTGTTCAACAGTACCCATCTTTAAAAAGAGGCCTCCCGCTAAGTAAATATTTTATATATTAGAATTTATTCTAATGTATTTCAAACTGTTAGATAGTATGTTCAAATCTCAAATTGCCTTATTTGGATCTGTAATAGCAGCCTTTGCCTTTGCCTATTTTATAAAGCCGACACCTAGCCCCAGTGCACCTGAAGAGACATCCATAGAGAACATGGAATCAGAAGCTGATCCAAGCCGACTTCCTCAGGTCATACGATCAGTAAATCTGAACAAGACATATGAGATAGCAGGAGAGGAAGTGCCAAAGGATAATTTTGATGCGCTGGAGCGACTTGATCGAGAGCTATTAGTTAACTCGTACTGGCATAGTAGCACGATGCTGAATTTGAAAAATGCCAGACGTTTCTTCCCACTGATAGAGCCCATTCTGGCAGAGGAAGGTGTTCCTGATGACTTTAAATACATCGCGGTAGCTGAAAGTAATCTAAGGAATGTGACCTCTCCCGCTGGAGCCAAAGGTTTCTGGCAATTCATGACGCCGGTGGCAAAATCATTCGGTCTTGAAATTAATAAGGAAGTAGATGAGCGATATCATCTGGAAAAGGCAACACGCGCTGCCTGTAAGCATATTAAGAATTACAAGAAGAGGTTTGGTACCTGGACTAATGCATTGGGAGCATATAATATGGGGGAGACACGATTTGCCCGTGAACGTAGCATTCAGGGTATGGAGTCATACTACGATATGAATTTTGGCTCAGAGACAGGACGATATCTTTTTCGACTCATGGCCATTAAAGAAATCATGGAGCACCCCAGTGACTTTGGCTTCTATCTGGAAGAGGAGGATTCAAGCCTGTATGCACCACTTGTGCACTATAAAATTGTCACTGTTGACAAGAGTGTACCTTCTCTTGGTGAATTTGCGAAAGAACACGGTACTACTTATCGTATGTTAAAGATCTACAACCCCTGGTTGATCTCTAACCAACTAACCGTAAGTACTGGAAACAGCTATGAAATCAAGGTGCCCACCTAAGATTGGGGCTCCTGAAGAACGTATAGATTGGTATATACCTTAGTCAGTATTGTCTGGGACCTAAGCCTTTTGATCTGCTTTATTCTTCTCCTCGATTTCCTTCATTCCTTCTTTCAGCTCGGATTCTATTGTCGAACGGGCGTTATTGAATTCTTTGATTCCCTTGCCCATACCACGCATCAATTCAGGTATTTTCTTACCTCCAAATAGCAATAGAATAGCAAAAAGTATGATGATTACCTCAGGCCCTCCCAGCGAAAACAATAATATGAATTGACTCATTGTGTAGTTTAATTTTTTAGATAACAACCTAAAATTACGAATAATTCAGTCAGTTGCTTAAAAATGTAATCGGGAACTAATTATTTATATCAAGTTTTATATCATTGTGCCTCTTAGAAAAGCGTAACCGCACGGTTGTAACTTTTTTCTAAAAGCAGTAACTTACTCCCTCTTCTCAAGAAACCTCATTCTCTAACTTAATTATTAAAATTCGAAATGGATTTATTGGAAATGTTACAAGGCCAGCTTGACGACAATGCTGTCTCAACTTTAAGCAAGTCAATCAGAGCCGACAAAGAAACAACAGCTGCCGCTGCCAACGGAGTTTTTGCTACCCTGGTGAGTGCTTTGTCACGAAATGCAGCAAAACCTGAGGCTGGAAATGCACTATTGAATGCGTTAGACCGGGATCATGATGGCTCCGTACTCAATGATGTAATGAGCTTGATAGGTGGAGGAGGTAGTACCCAGAAGGCCACCAATGGTTTGGGTATTCTTGATCATGTACTGGGAGGTAAGACAAACAATGTAATTCAGATGGTTAGTAAAGCGAGTGGTCTTGACTTTCTCAAAACCGGCGAACTAATGAAGCTTCTGGCTCCCATGGTGATGGGCATGCTGGGACGTCAAAAGCGTCAGCAGGGATTAGATCTGGGCGGTCTGGCTGGTATCCTTTCAGGTACCGTGAACAGTGCCTCTTCACGCAGACAGGATATGGGACTAATCAGCAAAGTACTGGATGCCGATGGTGACGGTAATGTGATGGATGATATTGCCGGTATGGGTATGAAAATGCTGGGCGGACTTTTCCGTAAGTAATCGATACATACAGAATATCTGTTTCCCTCTTTATGGGATAAAATCTATTGGCGGGGCTTGTAACGAGACCCCGTCATTATTTTTTGGGGATCTGGCGAAGTAAGTAGGTCCCTCAATTCCATGTCTGGGTTACGATCCATGTAGGCTTCCACGATCCGGAAGCCAATCCAGTCTCCAACCCTTCCGGGAGCCTCAGGAGGCATGCCAGGCACGTTTGGACTGGGAGTAACAAGCTTTTGAAAACTGCGATAATCTACACTATACAGTATATCCTCTTCCAACATGTATGCCCAGATCTGAGACTCATTTGCTCGTAACCAACCCATTTGATCTTCTGTAAACTCATGCACAATCGCCTCTGGTGCTTCTGGCATCAATTTACTTTTGATGTAAAGGCGGATCCCATTATGAATCATAAAATCAAGTAGCCTGGTACCATTACCCTCCCCATGATAATTAGTTATCAGAGCGGACAAGCTCTTAGAAACCAGATATGCTGGTTGCATACTCTCCTGGATATAGTTGGGAAACAAGGTAAGAGGGTAATCTGTATAATCAGGACCCAGGAAAAAGTCCAGGCTAATACCTAAAATTGGATCACCAACGGTAAATGAACCCACCTCGAATCCAGTAATACATGTATAGATATCGGGTGTTGTTTTCTCAGGAAAGTAATATTTGAAGTACTTAAGAGACTCTTTCAATGCCTCCTCATAGGCAGTGAAATCATCAAATCTTGCCAAACTCTCATTATATAGATCCTGTATAAAGGTGTCGGTCACGAAGGTCCTGGTGTTGATTACCACTTGCTCATCTGTTCTGGGTTCACCAATAATCTGATAGAGGTAGACCTCTCCAAAAGTGGGATATTCCGCTAGTATCTGCTGGATTTCCGCCCCCATATTGGAAGTATCACTTGCAAACAGCACCTTTTCAAATCGAACAACGTTAGGATTGATGTCGATATCGGATATATCAGGAGCACTTTTGTCTGGCGAGCAACCTTGCCAAACAATTAGAGAAATAAAGAGGTAAATAATGTAACGTGAAGTATTGCTAATCATGAGCCCGATATAGTCTGTATTTTTGTAAACCATGACTCAGGGTCGAAAAAAGTCATGAGGGTTACTTAGTAAAACCTAAATATTATGAAAAAAATTATGCCAATTTTAGTCCTTTGGCTTTTTGCGGCCGGTCTTGAAGCCCAAGAGGGAGAAACCCGTTTTGGATTTGAAGTAAGTCCTTCGCTAAATTGGATGCGAAGTGATGACAACCTCATCAATAGCAACGGACCAAGATTAGGGGTTCGGTTTGGTGGTATTGGAGAGTTTCCACTGACTGATTGGATCGTCATTCAGGGAGGTTTTGGATTTAGTTTTGCCAGGGGTGGTACGCTATTGCATAAAGTAGGAGGTAATCTGGTACCCACATCAGATCTATCTGATCCTTCATTCAATCAGGGACAAAAGCCATTGCCTGATGATACAGATATCACCTACTCTCTTTCTCAGATGGAGGTGCCTTTCGGTTTGCAATTCATTTTTCCCATGTCACAAAATAACTATGATCTGTTTTTTAGTTTTCCTACACTCAATCTGGCCATCATAAGTCGTACCCGAGGCAAGATCAATGCTACAGGCATTGATCTAAAAGGTGAGGACCTGGGAGATGATGTTCGCACCTTTAATTTGTCCTGGGGCATTGGTGGGGGTATCAGAACCCTTACCTCCAATGATAATCTGTTTACTGCGGGATTGTACTACGAGAGTGGTTTGGCCGATCTGACAAGTAATGATGGAAGTCAGGTGTCACAAAATCCTGATGGATCTTTTGCCATCGACAGAGAAGATTCCAGAGGAACATTAAGCGGCTTAATTCTTAAATTCGCAATCCTTTTCTAAAAAATAGAGTCATAAATGATTGATAAGAGTCAGATAATCGAGTTTGTAAAGCAAGGTTTAGAAGAAGATGTGAGAGATGGAGACCACACATCGAATGCCTGTATCCCGGAAGGAAGCCGCAGTAAGGCCAAGCTGCTAGTGAAAGACATTGGAGTGCTGGCGGGTGTTGATCTGGCTAAGATCATTTTTGAATATGTAGATCCCTCTGCGGAGTTTGTACAACACATCCCTGATGGCAAGGACGTGGATTTTGGTAGCATTTGAAATCGAATGCAATACCAGGGCGCTATTGAAATCTGAGCGGTTAGTGTTGAATGCCATGCAACGTATGAGTGGTATTGCTACTCTAAGTAGCAGATTTGCGGTAGAAGTTGAAGACTTACCAGTCAAGATTTTGGATACCAGAAAAACAACACCGCTCATTCGGTTTCTTGAAAAATGGGCCGTGGCAATCGGAGGATGTACGAACTACCGGGATGGTCTCTACGATTGGATCATGATTAAAGACAACCATATCGATGCTTGTGGTAGTATTCCTGCTGCCATTAATAGAGTGCATGAATATCTGGCGGCCAAGGATCTGGACCTTGGAATCACGATCGAGGTACGAAACCTCGTAGAACTTCACCAGGTGTTGGAAGTAGGTAGAGTAACCAGGATAATGCTGGACAATTTTGAGATTCCCCTTTTGAGAGAGGCAGTGCATACCATCGCAGGCCGATTTGAATCGGAAGCATCCGGCGGCATTAAACTTCAAAATGTGCGCAAATATGCTGAGACGGGGGTGGATTTTATTTCAGTAGGTGCATTAACGCATTCTTCAGGTACGTTGGATCTAAGCCTGAAAATCATCAAATAGGGGCACTTAGCACAAAGGCCAAAAATATTATTGTCAAAACAATAACAATCCAAATCCTAAGGTCGCCCATATACGACCTAATTTCATTATTCTCCATGATCTGTCTTAAGTGTCTTTAGTAAGAAATACTTAGGGGGCATTTCTTACTGCTCATCAAAAGGCAAAATTGATGCCATAGCACTTTACGATAATATCTATCGTATTGATCCGCTATCTTGAATGTTGGTAACCTTTCAAAGACTGTTTAATATCTTTTATCAAGGTGGGCCCCTGATATATCAATCCGGTGTATACCTGAACGAGATCAGCTCCTGCTTCTATTTTCTCGATGGCGTCATCACCACTAAAAACACCCCCAACACCAATGATCACAAAGTCCCTGGGCATGGACTTCCTGATAGTACGGATAAAGTCTGTGGATCTAGATAAAAGAGGTTTTCCACTTAAACCCCCGTTTCCGATGGAGTCAAGCGTGGATGGCTGAGTGGATAGTGTAGATCGATCCAGTGTGGTGTTCGTTGCGATTATTCCCTGTAGCTTATTGTTACCCACTACTTCCAGGATGTCGTCCAGTTGGTGAGTATTTAGATCCGGGGCTATTTTTAGGAGAACCGGTTTCGGACTTGGATCGGCTTGATTCTTTTCCTGGATAGTTCCAAGCAGTCGGTTTAGGGGTTCTTTGTCTTGTAGCTCTCGTAATCCCGGAGTGTTTGGCGAACTCACATTGATTACAAAGTAATCTACGAAGGGTTTGAGTTTTTCGAAGCAAATCTCATAGTCCTGTAGGGCATTCTCATTCGGCGTCATCTTATTCTTGCCGATATTGCCACCAATGATTACATCATTTCGCTCCCGTTTTTCCAAACGTGCAACCATAGCATCGATCCCTCCATTGTTGAAGCCCATCCTGTTGATTAGCGCCTGGTCCTTTGGCAAGCGAAACAAGCGCGGTTTTGGATTACCCTCTTGCGGTCTGGGAGTCACAGTACCCACTTCCACAAACCCGAAACCAAGTGCGGCCATATCATCTATGTGTGCAGCATCCTTGTCAAAACCAGCCGCCAATCCTATGGGGTTTCTAAAACGCAATCCCATGCAATGTCTTTCCAATCCTTCGTCAGAAAACTGCCAGGTGCTATTTATCAGTTTTGCAAGGGGAGAATGTTGTATTCTGTGGAGCTGACGGACGGTGAAACGGTGAGCTTCTTCAGGTTCTAATTTGAATAAAAGGGGCTTAAGCAAGTGGTGGTATAACTTCTCCAGAATTTTTCCTTTAATGATTTATCAATTCGGCATTGAGCTTGTCCATATCTCGAATCAAAAGTCTGCGCCGATCAAATTTAATGATGTTTCTCGACCTCAGATCATTTAAAACGGTGGTCACGGTCTGTCGCGAGGTGGCGGTGATATTGGCTATTTCCTGGTGTGTTAGAAATTTCCGGACGACGGTTTCGAAACCTACGCGTTCACCTTTCTTTTCAGATAAATCAAGCAAAAACTCAACAATGCGACTTCGTGAGTCTTTGAAGACGAGACTTTCCAGTCGGTTTTCTGTTTCAAGGACTCGACTACCAAATAGCTTGAGAAAGAAGCTCTGCAATGCATTCCGCTCCCTGAAAAGACTGTTGATGTCTTTCTTATGGATGATGCAGACCTCTGTCTCTTCCATGGCGATTGCAAATTCATTTCTTTTTTCGTCACTGATCAGGGCCATTTCGCCGAAAACCTCCCCTTTGCTTAAAATCGCTTTGATGATTTCCTTGTCCGCTTCGCCCATCACGGCTATTTTCACCCGGCCTCTTACCAGAAAATAAATTCTGTCGCTGTGATCTTGCGGTACATAGATATGATCTCCTTTCTTGAAGATTTTTTCAGCATGCTTATCCGTTTGAGTGGTCATCTTATCAGGGCAAAAAATGCCGCTGACATCCACGTTTTGG
>JAUILM010000209.1 GCA_030432855.1 Bacteroidia bacterium | reverse complement strand
TACTTTCACAAGCCGTCGATTCATTTTCGAAGTATCTTTATTACTAAGATCTCCATGCCAAATTTCCATCTCCTGGGATAGTCCCCGAGACTCTATCACACTAGTCATTTCAACAAATTCCTCATAGTCCCTTCTAAACTGAGAATCCTTTTCCATCTTCTGTTTGAAAGAAGTCTTCTCATCCCGATTCAATAATCCTTTTAGTGCCCGGTCAAAGATTTCCACATTCTCTGCTTTCATTTCTGACTTTTTTGTGGATTAATCAATGATTTCAATTTTTTGAGACATCGATACTTTGCGTTCTTGGCGGATTCTTCTGTATATGAGAATTTCTCGGCTATCTGCTGCAAAGTATAATCCTCCCAATAGAATAATTGTAATAATTCCCTACATCTGTCACCCATCTGCTCAAGATATCTTACTATGTACCTACTTCTCTCTTCCTGTTCAATAAACGAATGCAACTCATCTTCGTTAGATAATCTATACTCACTACTAGTAATCGATTCAGTGAGTCTATTGTGAGCAGATTTTAATCGATCATACCATTTATACTTACAGATTTGAAGAAAATAGCTTTGGATCCTGGTCTCATTCCTAACCTGAAACTTGCCGCTCCGGATATTTATATACAAGGATGCCATGGCACTCTGCATAATATCTTTGGCAGCCTCCTCAGAGCCATTGTTCCGAATGATCAATTGCCGAACCTCCGGCCAACATTCAATATAAAACTGCTTTATCCCTTTGTGATCCTTATCCCTAAAGGCCACATAGTATTTGGAAGATTCATCCTGTCCCAAAACCTAACTGATATGAAAGTTTCGAAGTATGTCTACATGCTAAAATAAGAAATTTGGAGGCTTTTGCTCACCTGAAACACCTTGATTCTATTAATGGCTATAGACTTTATGTAACATGCAATATCCAAGAATTTCAGCCTCCCACCGCGAACTAGAAGTACTCTATCTGCTCGCACACGAAAACACGACGAAGGAGATAGCATCCCAACTGAATCTTAGCATGGAAACCATCAAATCACATCGGAAAAATCTCATGCGAAAATGGAACGTCAAAAATGTAGCCGGTCTGGTGCGAAGAGGATTCGAGCTTGGACAACTTGAGGTTGGAAAGTCTGTATAGGTTCAGACTCAGCTTTGCTTCCACAACACTGCCTGAAACAATCTGCACTTCAAAAGATTGTAATCAGAGCTTGTGACATATACTTACTCGAGGTACAATGGCACATTCCCATAAATTCTAATCCCAAATATCAACGACACACTGAATATTTGTATACGGAGCTGTAATGGCACACAAGCGAAGCTTATACACCCAAATTAACTGATTAATGGGAACTTGCTTAAATCATTTTCTTATTAATGTGCAGTTAATTGCACCGCAGTTAATACGAGATAATTTCTTTTACAATTCTATTTAGAATGCCTCTATTGTAACATGATAATGGTCACACTTAATTACTACATCCGCTAGAATTTATCACTACTGTCTTACTATTCGGAACTTCAATTTCTGGACTGAGCTGAACTTCAGGTGCATTTAATGTCAGGTCATCTTCTATTACACAATTTATCAAGGTAAGTGATTCAGCGGCGGATCTATGACCAGACAAGAATGAATTCTGAATCACCATATTCGTAGGGCAAGCATCTAGGTCGATCCAATAATATTTGATTGGAGTATTTACTGACGGATTTATATAAGGTTTCAAATAGTAATCATCTTCGACTGTGACTATATGTCTAAAGAGAGTGGGACCCGCAAGGACTACCATTTCGGCAAGTTCACTTGCATCATTTTCGCGGTAAAAGGCAAATCTAATAGGGCTACTTACGTGAATCCATGCATCTATTGTATCTCCTACAAGATAGTGTCCCGAGGAAATATAGTCCATGTAATCTTCGCCTTTAAAAGATAAACATCCCGTTATAGTATTTCCCAAGTCATCAGGACTTATGGCAGTTGCTTTGCTGTCATTCTGCTCAGTATCACAGGGAAATGAACCGAGAAGATCTATGTCAAATTCATATTGAACACAAGGTGTTAAATCTGCATAGGATATTTTTAAGAAATAATCATCATCCGCAGGGAATACAAAAATTTCAGTTTCAGGATTACCAGCTTGTACTGTCCAATCTGCCAGGATGTTGCTACTATTTTCTCGTGTAATCATAAACCTCATCCGGTTGGTGACATCACACCTGATTTGTATTGAATCTCCATAGTTAAATCCTCCCAGTGCAAAATAATCCTCATTATCTACATCTGACCCATGACTTTCCACATAAGCTAAGCAGCCGGACTGGGGTTCTTCTAAATCAGGGATTATCAAAGCAGTAGCCTTTGAGTTATTTGGTTCCTGCTCGCATACTACATCTGCTGTGAAGTCGAGATTAAAATTATACACTCCTCCTGTTCCAAAGAATCGCAGTTGGATAGTGTCTCCAGCATGGAGACAATCTACTGTTTCCGTGAAAGTGCCTGGTCCAGTGTAACGGGAGCCCACCGACCGACCTCCATTATGATTGACCAGATGCACAGTATGGTTATAAGTCCAAACAGAACCACAACAAAGAATATCCTCCTGTGACAGGGTAGCGGTGTATGTTACTGAGCCATCCCACGGCACGATAAATTGGTGATAGTCTTCAGGATTCGTGTGTTGATTACAATCCGGATCTCCACATCCACTTGAACTGGTATTGTAATTTACGATTTCTCCACTTCCTGAAAATTGTCCAAAGCTATTTGTCGTAGCACTCATCATGATTGATGTTAAGAGCAAACAGTATATAATAGTCTTTGGTCCAAAGTATAGCAAGTTTCTGTAAGGCATGAATGACGATTTTAATTTGTTCTTTCACAGTAATCGATTACAAATCATACAGGTGAGCACTTTCCAAAAGAAATCTGGATTTATTTTTTTGCTTTCGTGAATACAGGTTTAAGGCTTACTCCCAAGATTCTGTATCTTTCGGCGATGGAGCTTGGAATGGATATTTTCCGGGGGATAATTGGTATCACAACCATGTTAGGTATCTGTTACCTTCTCAGCAGCAATCGTAGGAATGTAGATTGGAGATTAGTTGGCGGTGGAGTGCTGCTACAGATTGTGCTTGCCTTCCTGATGTTAAAGGTGCCGATCGTGCGGGCCTTCTTCCGCCTGATTGTTGATTTCTTTGTCATGATGATCACTGCGACGGAAGACTCAGCGCGCTTTCTTTTTGGTGACCTGGCGAATGCCGGAGGAGCTTTTGGTTTCGCTTTCTATGTCTTACCTACGATTGTATTCTTTTCCGCTCTGTCCTCATTGCTCTATTATCTGGGTGTTTTGCAGAAAATAGTCTTTGCTTTTGCCTGGCTGATGAAAAAGACGATGCGATTATCAGGGGCTGAAAGCCTTGCCGCTGCCGCGAATGTGTTCATTGGACAGACAGAAGCTCCCCTCGTGGTCAAGCCCTATCTGGAAAAAATGTCAAAGTCAGAAATCAATTGTTTGATGACAGGTGGTATGGCGACCATAGCCGGAGGGGTGTTTGGTGCCTATATGGCGATGCTCGGTGGAGACACCATCGAAGGAAAACAGATCTTCGGTATGCACCTTCTCACTGCTTCCATCATCAGTGCACCGGCAGCTATCGTAGCCGCCAAGTTACTATATCCTGAAGATGACCCCGAATCTGTTAATGAGGATCTGGATGTACCTCCCAGCGCTGCCGGAAGCAACGCCCTGGATGCTTTATCAGTCGGAACCACTGATGGTATCAAACTGGCGGTAAATGTTGGTGCGATGTTGTTGACCTTTACTGCATTTATCTACCTGGGCAACTATATTTTCATGCAGATTGGTGCATGGACAGGTATTAATGATCAAATTGTAGCCTGGTCAGATGGTAAATACGAAGGCTTCACACTGCAGTATGTTTTAGGGTTACTCTTTGCTCCTTTTGCCTGGTTGCTGGGAGTGCCCGGTGCCGATCTTATAGCTATCGGTCAAACGCTCGGGGAAAAAACGATCCTCAATGAATTCCTGGCCTATGTGACTCTGACGGATTTAAAAAATGCAGCAGCTATCAGTGACAAATCCATTATTATCGGCACCTATGCATTGTGTGGATTTGCGAATTTTGCTTCCATAGGTATCCAGATCGGAGGTATAGGTGTACTAGCGCCTGGACAGCGCAAGAATTTGACCCGACTGGCCTTCCGTGCCCTTATAGGTGGTACGATAGCTTGCTTTCTCACTGCCATTATAGCCGGAGTGCTCGTACAAGAGATCTAATATGGAAAATGTGGAATCCTCTATACAGAGGGCAACCGAATTTCTAAAAAGTCAACTTTCGGAGTTGCCACAAACCGTCGTCATATTAGGATCCGGCTTTGCCGGCTGGGTGAAAAAGCTGGATGTGGAGAAAGTGATTCCCTATTCATCGATTCCCGGATTTCCTATAACCACGATAAAAGGACACGACGGAAATCTAATCGTGGCCCGATTAGCGTCCAAACTAGTATTGGTGATGCAAGGCCGTTTTCATTTCTATGAAGGACATAGCTTGGATGTTATCAGCATCCCCCTGAGGGTGTTTGCAGGTCTTGGTGTGAGATCGCTGATTGTCACCAATGCCGCGGGTTCCATAAACCACTCATTTAAACCCGGAGACCTGATGCTCATTACGGACCATATAAATCACAGTTTACGATACCCGACCTTCCTTAATGGTATGCAATCCCCGGGCCTTACTCCGTACTCTCTTCGAATGCAAGGAGAAGCAAGGAGAATAGCAGAAGAAGAGGAGTTAAAAATCCACGATGGCACTTACATCTTCACTACCGGCCCCAGTTATGAGACACCTGCCGAAATTAAAGCAATGCGGATACTGGGCGCAGATGCTGTAGGCATGTCTACCGTACCTGAAATACTGTCGGCAGCACATTGTGGTATGGAAATCGTGGCTGTTTCCATGATAAGTAACTATGGATCCGGCATTAAAGATGGCACCCTGGATCATCAGGAGGTCATGGATACTATGAAATCAATTCAGGACCGTGTCGATAGATTTCTTATGAAACTGACTACCTCCACGTTGTCTTAGTGTAATACATGCATCAGATGGAAGATAGAATCCAATGTAAGACAGCTTTTATTGTTTCTCCCCGGATCAAGATAGTCCTCTCAAGTCACAAAGGAAGTACTCTCGTTCTGACATCAGACATTACCTGGGTAGAAAACCAGCCTGTCCTGGTCATTAAGCAGGATAGAAATCCCCACCTACTGATGGAGTTGCTGACGGACCATGGTGTCGAATACGTGATTATGTTAGTAACCGGGCGATCACTCAATGAGAAGCTGTCCTATACCTGGTGGGCGGTAAGAGATCATATAAACTGGACTGGAAACAACCCTTTGCGAGGACCTAATAACAATCGTGGCCCAAGATTTCCGGACATGTCCTCGCCTTACCTGATCAAAGATCCTGACAAAGGAATCGTCTCTGTCGGTGTAAATGATCTTTTATTTATCTCACCTGCTGAAATGAGGATGATGGCTGCCCTGGGTGCCGACTGTATGACTGATGAACTGGTACATACCAACATTATATTGAACCACGCTGGTATTCCATCCGACAAAATATTACATCATGAATCGTATTGCTGTATTCTGTGGTTCGAGCTCAGGAAATGATGCGATCTATGGACAGGCTGCTGCTTCTCTGGGCAAAATCATGGCCGAGAAAAAATATCAGCTAGTATACGGTGGTGCTTCTGTAGGTCTGATGGGTATCGTGGCAAATGCGGTCCTCCAGCATGGTGGAGAAGCCATCGGAGTCATTCCGAATGATCTCAAGCGAAAAGAAATTGCTCATCCAGGCCTCACACAACTCATCGAAGTCTCCAGTATGCATGAACGGAAGCAAGTGATGAGTGATCTGTCGGACGCCGTCATTGCCTTACCCGGTGGGTTTGGCACCCTGGATGAACTCTTCGAGATGCTGACATGGTCACAACTGGGCTATCATCAGCAGCCAATAGCGTTACTAAATACTGATGGATTCTATGAACACCTCGAGGCACATATTGTCCATATGGTTGAAAAGGGTTTTTTAAAGCCCATCTATCTTGAACAATTGATCTTTGCCCGGGAGGTAATTGATGTGGTTGAGCAGCTGGAGTCTTTCAAACCAATGCGCGTCAGCAAATGGATCTGACAGTGTTTATCTTGAAAGGATATCGGCAAAAAGCATAACAGATGAATTTGCAGGAACTCATCAAAAGAAAAAGGGATAAGGGTTCTTTTAGCACCCATGAAATCTATGATCTGGTGCAGTATGTGCAAGACAGGGAAACCCCTGATTATCAGATATCGGCGCTTTTGATGGCCATTTATTTGAATGGTATGACGGCCCAGGAAACCAGTGACCTTACTCTGGCAATGGCAGAAGGAGGACAGATGATTGACCTGAGAAATATCAAGGGAATTAAGGTCGATAAGCATAGTACAGGCGGAGTGGGTGACAAAACCACACTTATAGTAGCACCCTGGGTTGCCTCACTAGGCATCCCCATTGCTAAGTTTTCCGGCAGGGGATTAGGTCATACAGGTGGCACCTTGGATAAACTTTCTGTTTTTACTGGATTTAATTGTACACTATCAGCCGATACATTTATTCAGAATGTCCAGCAGTATGGTATAGCCATTTCCGGTCAGACCGCTGAGATTGTTCCCGCCGATCGTAGGATGTATGCTCTGCGGGATCTAACCGCCACGGTAGACTCCATTCCGCTCATAGCTTCGAGCATCATGAGTAAGAAAATTGCTTCCGGTGCAGAAAAAATCGTACTTGATGTGAAAGTGGGTTCCGGAGCCAGTATTCATCATATGGAGGATGCTCTGGTGTTGAGCCAACAGATGGTCTCTATCGGTCACAATCTCGGTAGAGAAACCATAGCCGTGGTGACGGACATGAACACACCACTCGGTGCTTACATCGGAAATGCCCTGGAGATATATGAAGCTATAGAAATACTGAAGGGCATGGGCGATGAAAGATTGCGAACACTTTCTCTGGAAATTGCCCATAATATGGTCCAGCTTGCAAAAGACTCATGGAGCAGTGATAAAATCCAACGAGCACTAATGGATCAGATTCAGAACGGGGCTGCATTGCAAAAACTCAAAGAAATGGTAAAGGCTCAGCAAGGTGACTCCGGGATATTTATGGACACTGAAAGTCTCCTCAGGGCAGAGCACAAACTCACCCTGAAAGCCAGGACCGATGGCACACTTCATGGCATTGATGCACGTACAGTTGGAGTTTCTTCAATGATCGCAGGTGCAGGCAGGAAGAAAAAAGAAGATACCATTGATCTCACTGCAGGAGTTACACTTCACAAATCGCCCGGTAGTAAAGTCCGTACCGGAGATCCACTGGCTACCATTCAGGGCCAAAATCTGGAAAAAGTGAAGGAAGGACTTTTAGTATTGGAGGATGCTTTTACATTAAGTAGCAATGACTACACTCCCATCCCATTAATCCATCACATTATCCGGCATTAATATATACAAGTGCTGTTATCAGACTTTATATAATAGGATTTAAAGTTCCTGGCTCTTTTGTCCTTACAACCACAGAGATTAAGCAATTCTATCTTACGAAATTCCGTGTTGTGACTTTCTCCTTGAATCGAAATATATCCTCCGGTAATAGGTTTACCTTCTTCTAATATCCCGGGATCGTGCCCATTCACTACTCCGTCTCCCATCACGGGATGGGTGAAAGTGAACACCGTATCTCCCTCGACCAGATGATGCACCAAAGAATCACCGTATACCAGGGCTTCCACTTGTACCCAGGTATCACCATGGTAGGTCTGACTGGTAGAATTCATGCAATGGTCCGTGACCAGCTCTCCATTGACATGTACGTGGGTGCCCGGTGTGCATAGGTTGGCAGTCGATCGTTCATCAGTTCCATTTCCAGACAGCAGTTGAAGCTCTAGAGATATGGGAAAGTCCTGGTCCAATTTCATGGTTTCAGGAGCTTGGCAATGTAACATCAGACCATTATTTCGGAATGCCCAACCGGGAGCCCCTTCGATGGTTTCATCACCCACCGTCCGATATTCAACTCTGAGTCGATAGTAGGAAAATGAATCCTTGTAAAAAAGATGACCAAATTTGGAGTCAAAATTTTCATATTGATCATAATTGCATTGCAGCGCCCCATCTTCTACGCGAAAGGTATTGAGATGATTCTCTCCCAGTTCAAATCCACGAATCTTAGGCGTCCATCCCGACATGTCCTTCCCATTGAACAGGGAGATCCAATCTTCTTTTTCGTGATCAGCAGAGATTTCTTTCGGGAGATTGCAGAACATCAGGGACATAATGCAGCCCAGATACAAGGAATAATTCACTTTCTTTTTCATACGCACGATTATGAAGGTATTTCCGGACTGAAAATGCTTTAACATATGAAATATCCGATAAATAATGTCAAA
>JAUILM010000208.1 GCA_030432855.1 Bacteroidia bacterium | reverse complement strand
GATGTGATCTGCGGCATCATAAATAATGTGTGCATCACCGGAAAGTGTATCCGATGTATTGATGCTACCTGAGGCGGAAAAAATAGCTTCGACATTTTCCAATTCTGTGGCAAGGTTCAGATCAGACATGCAGTCTGCACATTGATAAATACTTACATCATCCACATACCAACCCACACGGCCATTGCAACCATCCGTTCCTAATTCAAATCGAAATTGTATAGTCGATCCATCTCCTACACCAAGTGATGATAGATTGACAATACTCTGTGCCCAGGATCCACTGACACTACCCCCATCGGTGCCCGTGAATGCCCATTCTCCTTCTAAAGGATTATCATTAGCTGGCTCAGTATTTAATAACGATGTATAGTTGTTCTGTTCAAAAGAACTATGAGGAAGTAATTCCCAACCAGCACCATTCAAATTATATTTAATATTACCTCCATCCCATTGATATTCGGTGGCAACATAATGATAAAAACTCATCATAATATCATCGCTACCCTCTACAGAAACTGTAATCTCAGGACTTTCTAATCGGAGAATTCCATTTTGTAAATCATCACTACAGTTTCCATTTACCGGATCGGTAGCAAATGCAGCATTACCGGGTCTGCCATCCGGCAAAGAATTTTCTACTACCCATTCTCGATCTTCCCATGTACCGGGATTGGTAGGGATTTCTGACACAGTCCAACCATCGAGACCCGTCTCAAAATCCTCATAAAAGATGGCATATTGAGGTATGGCTTCTGCACATAAAATCGTGTCGGGGTCTGATAGCAAGGGTGTAAAATTACAGGGTGGAGCCATCCGCATTTCCACGGCGGCCAGTACTTTTTGTAATTCTTCAAGATCAGCAGTATTTATAATTTCTCCCGAAGGTCCGGCAGGGGTAGAAGTAGTGGACAAGCCTTCCAAGTTAATACCCATCAGGTCGGTACAGGATGCTTCCAAGGCATCAGCCTGATCGGAAAAATTACTGGTTGGCGTAAGGTAAAATCGTTGTGCCCGCCAGAAAATATGTGCGGCTTTGGTAAAACCAATGCCGTTGATGGTATATCCATTGTAACTGCCACCATCGACCAGGAGAGCATATGCATGATTATTTACTCCTGAGTTACTATGTACTCCTCCATTGTCACCACTGCTACAGTAGTACTGAGGATCCGATACCTTTCCAGGATCTCCGTTACAAGTAGGGTTCCACATATCTCTGATGGCACCTCCAAAGGCACTGGCATCTTCTCCCATTCGCCATCTATCCGAACTGCTGCAACCCGTGCGAATTGCCAGGCTTTCATCACCATCTTCATACCCATTTAGCAAATCAATAGTTTCACCCCAGATATCCGAGTACGATTCATTGAGGGCTCCTGCCTGCCATGCATAGATCAGATCCGAAGTATAATCTGTATAGGCATGCCCCCACTCATGAGTAATAACATCATCTGATGCAGTTTCAGCATAAAAATTAGTACTTGTGCCATTCCAAGAAGCATTAGGTGAATTGAAGAATGAGGCGTTATTGAGTACTATCATTTCAGCTCCCATATTATCAAATGATTCAAAACCAAAAGTGTGCAAAAAGAAATAGTAGGTTTGCTCCGATGTGATTATGCTATTTCTCTCCCAAATGTCCAAGGAACCAGGAAATTGATCTCCTTCCTCCCACACTAGATTGCCTGGTGATACACTACCTTCATACACCTTACGGTTGAGTCCTCCATGAATCCCTGAAAAGCGATCCACGATATCTCCACGATGTGCATCGATAAAGAGAAATTCCCGCACATCAGCATGATTGGTTACTACGACTTCATATACCAGATAAGTAGGTCCTTCGACACCCTGAGCCAATCCGGATCGATAGAAGCACAGTGCATTCTTATGAACCTCCAGATTTGCTCCAGGATATTCACTGAGAGCAATTGTGGCTGCATCTGAAGAAGATAAAGCAGGTACAGGACTCGTCTTGATTTCATCAACATATACGCCATTGATGGCTTTTAGACGCTGCAGCGGATCAAAATGAAAGCGCATGAGTGCTCCATATACTGGTACTCCAAGATGTCTTTGCTGATAGGTCATATGCTCATGGCCCATCAAATCCTCTGCTGTACTCTCCAATCGTAATTCTTCTACTGCATTCTCACCAAACAATCGTCCATGGGTCACTAAGAATGAATCCCCCTTATCTCGAATACTAGCTCCACTGAGTAGCATTGGTTGTTGCTGCGGAAAACGAATAAATCCGGGGACACCAGTAGCCCGATGCAATGATACACGCGCTCCAGTAGTACTCTGAAAAGTATTCATATACGGTACACCGACTTGCGAATACCCGTGATAAATAAACAGAACTAGAATAAGAAAGGTAAGTTGGCTTCTTCTCATGAGATCAAATATGAGTTTTATTCACCAACTTTCAAGCCAAAAATATTTTGCAGAAATAACTGATTTGAAATAATCTATACCGATGGCACCCTGTAGGTCATAAGACGTCGACCTGTTTCACCAAAGTTCAGTCTTTGGTACGTGCCGATGGCTCGTTGATTATCCGGCTCCACTTCCAGATGTATAGCCTGGATGTCATTTGACGCACAATAAGCCTGTACGTACTGTATCGCCTGAGTTCCCAAACCTTTTCCACGGTAAGGTTTCAGGATATACAACTCATCAATAAAAGCATCTCTACCCAGATATTCAAAACTAAATCCCCAGGTAAGCACAATGTATCCTACCGGATTTCCTTCTGAAAGGATTAACCACATTCTGCCCAGCTCACTATTACTGATGAATAAATTAATACAGGACTTTTTTAAATCTTCACTAAACTCATATCCCGACTCACCATTAAAATGCCGCATTAATTCCAGGATCACGGGGATATCCTCCTTTTTTGCCTCACGAAAAATGTCTGTTATATAATTCATTGGTCTGTCAAAATTTGCAGCAACTTTAGAATTTCCTCGGTTTTCTCTTCATCAGTACGGGCATCAAAAATCTGATCTAGATATTTATTTCGAATTCTATCAGGCATTGCATCAAAGCGTTTCCTTACTATTTTGGGTTCATTTTCGAAACAGGCAATCAATTCCTCGGGTATTCCCTCTGGCCTTTCATCCAAAAACAAATGTATATCTACATAATCCCCTGCTTCCTTCTTAATTTTCTTGCGGATGGCTGACTTCACCGGCAAGAACAGACGCCCGTTTCCCATAGGCATGAGCTTGTATTTTTCCAGTCTGAAATCATCAATTTTTCCTGAGACCCTAACCCAACCAAAGGGATTATTTTTGTTCATGCGCACACCCGGTAGTTCGGCATAGGTCCAGCCACCTTTTCCCTGAAACTTCTTTAACAAGTACCGCCCGCGACCAAAGCCTCACGAGCGAGATCACCCTCCATTTTCATCCTTCAAAAATAATGGACACCGGATAATTTTCCAGGTAATATATATAAAGCAGATCAATACTTTGTAGCGAAGTGTAGTTACGATTTATCATTCCGTTTCACTATGTTTGGTCACGCCAATCCAACCACCAACTCTACTATGAAAAGACACAATTGCCTAAGTTTTATCTTCTTTATTTTCCTGATTTCACAGAGTCTTGCGCAGACCGCATTACATGGTATCGTGCATCATCAGTATTATGCAGGTGCTCAGCCTGACCTGGTCATGGGAGTTAGCTCCTTGCCCGCCACAAGCAAACCATTGGTTAGGCATGTCTGGCTGGCCGACAAAAATATTCTGGTAATCACAATTGACGAACGCTCTGTGATTCATTCCAATCTAAAGCCTTATGAACCCCGGGAAGGAGATTCCATTCTTTATGAAGGGTATCACGGATACACCAAAATACTGAAGAGGGGTGGATACCGGACGGGATACATCTGTGGGCCAAATGACGAGTGGTTTCGAAACTTTAATGCGATCGCAGGAGAAGTCCTTGACATCACTTCCCTGGAGCCAGATGATATGAGGGTCAGCTCACAGACAGATTTCAAGTTTTCCGGTCCAGAACAACCCGAACATGTATGGCGCAAAACCTATCCCATCAATAAAACGCATATGTCATTGGAGCAGGAATATCCTTTGAGGCATGACATCTTCATTGAATTTGACCGGGAATTTAGTAGTGGAAATAAATATACCATACACCTAAATAACCCTTCACAATTGCCTGACTCCATCACATTTAGTTTCCATGATCATGCCCTGCGAAGTGAGGCCGTGCAGGTCAATCTGCTGGGCTTTGCACCCGATGATAAAAAAACGGCTTACCTGAGTGTCTGGATGGGTGAAGGAGGAAGTTGTGAGTACAAGGAAGATTTTGATTTCAAAATAGTACGGACAGAGGATAGTCAAGAAATATTTGCCGGCAAATCCGTTCGTAGGACTTCCGGTGATCATCCAGAGTACGAAATAGATGGTGAAGCGTATAATCATAGTCTGACGGATGTATTGGAAATGGATTTTTCGGAAGTGAAAGATCCCGGCTCATATAAAGTAGTAGTGGAAGGTATCGGTTGTTCCTTTTCATTTGACATCAATCGAAAGGTGTGGAGTGATATGAGTCATCTATTGATGAAGGGATATCTGCACCAACGGTCTGGTATAGCTCTGGGACCTCCGTACACTGATTATCTGCGACCTTTAAATATGCACCCCGATGCAGGGCTGGTCATCCATAAATGTGACCCCGACCTATTTTTCAATCCTCCCGGAGAAATTAGCTCACGAGAACAAAAAGCAGTGTTCGAAAGAGTGAAAGCCAGTATCCTTTGGGATACGGAAATCCCGCAGGCCTGGGGAGGATGGATGGATGCGGGAGATTTTGACCAACGCATGACGCATCTCTGGGCAGTCCGAAGGATGGCATACTTACATGATCTTCGTCCAACATATTTTAGTGCTAAGAGCTTTGGTATGCCGGAGTCAAAAAACGAGATACCGGA
Source organism: Bacteroidia bacterium (assembly GCA_030432855.1). Lineage (GTDB taxonomy): Bacteria > Bacteroidota > Bacteroidia > Chitinophagales > Saprospiraceae > JABDMH01. Next base: position 3,568 of record JAUILM010000208.1, on the reverse strand, counting down.
TATACTCGATGAGGGAATGTGGGGTGTGGATGTGTTTCGGAGAACCCAGGGAATATATGCCGACGGAGCGGTTAGTTGGTGGGTAGAAGCGGTAGAACATCCTCACCAGGGCGAGACAAGTTGGACCCATTCGATTCCCACAGCCCTGGTCCCACCCACTCCCAGAGCCAGTATTCTGTATGCGGCTACGGCAGCACAACTTTCTGAATCGCTACGGAATTATGATCCTGAAAAATCGGAAGAGTACCTGCAGAGTGCCCTCGATGCTATGCATTGGGTCGATCTTAATCCAGATGCTCCTGATGTATTTGGCAGGAAATCAAGGACCTTTTACGAATCACTGGCAAGTCTGCACCTCTATCGACGGACTGGTGAGCAAATCTGGCACGAAAAATATAAACAGACAATTGACCAGCTGTTTCAAAAAGGAATTACTGCTGATATCTCTCAAAGCAATTACGAGGTCCTGGTGGGATACCTGATGATAGATAGATTTGTAACAGATGCCGATCTTAGTAATGAAATAAAAAAGGCGCTTGTAAATATGGCGGATGATCTGCTGGAAGGTGCTGCCCAGAATACGTATTCTATTCTCAATCCTACCCGGAGCGAACTTGACAGAATGTCAACATTAGGCAACAAGATCCTTCCTGTCGTCATGGCACATGTGATCACTCGTGAGCCTAAATATCTGGATGCCCTGGTGAGCACTGTACAATACACGATGGGAGCCAATCCCATGAATCGAAGCTACATCAGTGGATTGGGTGAACGATGGTTTGAGCCCTTTCATCATGACTGGGCCGGGAATAATACGCCAATGCCCGCTGGGATTCCCAATTACGGTCCTACCAAACAAACTGAGACGAGATGGGGCTGGCGCGATGCAAAGTCGATCAAAGGTATGGAGGCTACCGGACTATTCCCCAATATCCTCAGTAAGTGGCCACATGCTGAAAAGTGCTTCAATGGCACCTGGATGCCCCCGGTTAATGAATTTACGGTGTCCAGTCCCATGGGAGATCTATTATTACTGAGTGGTTACCTGGCATCACTGGCTGACTAATCCTACAGGTACCGAGGTCGTACCTTAATTCTCAGTTTGCCATCGCAACACCTGTCCGTCCTTTACCAAATGCGATTTGAGCTCATCGTAAGAAATATCATGTATACCGACAGATTGATCCAGCGCCAGGCCCGCCAGGGTAGCTGCGCTTTGGCCCAGTATCATAAAAACAGGTTCCATACGGATCGATCCAAAAGCTATATGGGAACTAGAGACTGCCACGGGTACCAACAGGTTTTTACACTCTGATGATTTGGGAACCACCGTACCCAGTGCAATGCTGTAGGGCACAGGTGGATGAACACCGATATCTCCTTCATTCTGAACGTAACCCTCTTCCGTGATATATCGCTGCGTATTGTGGCTATCCATGGTGTAAGATCCCATACCAATGGGTTGCTCTACATAAGTATCACCCATTATCTCATGCTCCGTCATTACATAATCGCCGATCATTCTCCGCGCTTCACGTACATAGATCTGATGGGGCCAATGATCTGTATCTTCGAATTCATCCCTGGCATATCCCCACTGACTCATTTCACTGCGAATCTCTGCCGGGACCTCGGGATCGTTTGCCAGGTAATATAGTAGTCCCTGTTGGTAATTGATATGCTCATCGATAATAGCCTTTCGTTCCGCATAGGTCCCTTCAGGATAGGCATAATTCATTCCAATGTTATCAAAACTTAGCGGGCCGTGATTATTGACGTCTGTTTTAGCGTTAGGGATGGCGTCAAACTTGTTAAATACTTCATTCCACCCTGCTGCAAAAATGCGTGGTAGCAAGGCATATTCATTGGGGTCATAGTTTTCAGGCTTATGAAAGGGGACCCTGTTTTCATCTACTTTAGTAAGGCATGTACGATAGCAGTAGGCCTGGACCTTGTCGTCTCCAGCCCCCTTTTCTCCGGGATGTTTGGTCGAAATACGCGGAAGAACTCCACTATTCGGATCATTGGGTACAATGTAAGGACTGATATTCATGTCTGCAAAATGATGTCCGTGATGTAATACGCCTACCTGTACTCCATTCCATTTTTCATTATAGGTTTCCAGTGACTCACGTCCGACATGATAAGATACCCCGGCTGCTGCCATCAGATCACCCTCATACGTAGCATCTATGAAAATATCACCCACGTAAGTAGTTCCGTCCTCCATAGCGATGCTTTCGATTGTGCCGTCCTTTACTTTGACACCGGATGAGCGATCCAGCCAGGCATCACGAACCACAGTAATACTTTCTTCTTTTACCAGATCCTCGAAGACTTTCTCCGCTATATGAGGTTCAAATATCCACATGGTCCGGTTTTCTCCATCAATGGCAGGTGTACCCTGGCCTTTATTACCGTATGCACTTCTTGCCTCCCATTTCCAAGTCTCCGGATCATCATAATATTTGTACACACGATGATAAAACTCGCGTGCAATACCTCCGATCACTTCCTTGTTTCCCGTGTCGGTAAAGCCCAGACCCGAAGCTGTCAATCCTCCCAGATGCGTCTCAGGGCAAACTATAATAACGGACTTTCCCATTCTACTTAGCTGAACGGCTGCGGATACAGCTGCACTGGTGCCTCCGTAAATAACCACATCCCAGGAAGATGCATTCTCCACAGTAGAGCTGTCATTGTTTTCGCAAGAAATGAAGATGAAGAAAAATGAAAGAAAAATCAGCTTTCGCATACGACAAGGAGTTATTTATATATCTGACAAAGTAGTAAAATGGAAGCGTTAACACTGGATGACATTTTCACTTTTGTTATAGAAGTTGCCTTGAAATCGAAAAAGAAGATGTTTTAAAGTCAGTTCTTTGGTCTTAGTCACCACAAATCCCCCTCGATTTGAGGAAAGGACTTGATATCCAAATGATACAAATTAATTACCTTTCAGCGCTCTGCACGTTAGCAGACAATCAGTGTCATTTTTTAATGCTAAAAAGTATAGCATGATTTACAAGAGCTCTATTCAACTGCCTGGGTGTACCCGGCAGAACATTAGAATTGTATTTACACTTCTCCTGGCAACCTTTTTATCTACGGGATTTGCTCAGCAAGATTTGTATACAATCAATGGTGTCCAGGATGAACGTCCTGACCGATATCTACTTACCAACGCAAAAATCCATACCGAACCTGGCAAGGTCGTAGAAGGGGATTTACTGATCGAGAATGGGATAATACGTGCCGTAGGTAGCAACCTCACCGTGCCAGCAGGAACCAGGGTACGAAATCTGGAAGGCAAGCATATATACCCTTCATTTATTGATCTGTACAGTGACTATGGCTTATCCAAAGTGGAAACATCCCGGGGACAGAGAGGTGGTCCTGAGCAGCTGACACCTGCCACACCCGGACCATTTAGTCAACATGACGCCATTAAATCACAATACAAGGCTGTTGAAGATTTTACAATTCAGGATGATCAGGCAAAGGGGTACCGAATGATGGGATTCGGATCGGTTCTGACCAACAAAAGGGATGGACTAGCCCGGGGATC
>JAUILM010000207.1 GCA_030432855.1 Bacteroidia bacterium | reverse complement strand
CGGTTTTTGCAAACCGATATCCAGCTGGAGCCGTAGATCATTATCTGGCTGAAAATCATCGCAAAGAGTCTAATATCTCTACAGGCGCGTGGAGAGCGCCGAGGTCAAATTTCATCGCTTTTGCGGAACAATCATTCCTCGATGAAGTGGCCGAGGCCGCTGGTAAGGATCCCATTGATTTTCGACTTGAACTATTCGATCGAGCCATCGCCGATCCAGTCGGCGAAAATAATGACTACGAGGCTGAGCGCTATGCCGGAGTGCTCAGGCTAATCAAGGAAAAGGCAAATTGGAGTCAGGACATGCCCGGCGTGCACAGGGGAGTATCTGCCTACTTCTGCCATAATAGTTATGTAGCCCAGGTGGTCGATGTGGTGATGGAAAACAATCAACCTCGGGTGAAAAAAGTGTGGTGTGCCGTAGATTGCGGGATTGTAGTGAATCCTGGCAGTGCCCTAAATCAAATTGAGGGCGGTATTGTGGATGGCATCGGTCATGCACTTTACAGTGCTCTGACATTCAAGGACGGTAAGGCCCAGCAAAGTAATTTTAACAACTATCGATTAATCCGCCATAGTGAGGCACCAGAAGAAATCGAGACATTCTTTGTGGACAACGGTATTGATCCAACAGGTCTTGGAGAGCCTTCGCTACCTCCGGTGGCAGCGGCACTCGCCAATGCTATAGCCAAAGCAACGGGTGAGCGACTGAGAACGCAACCGATGATGCAGGATCAAAAGATTCTTGGATAATCGTTTAGAAATTCAAAAAGACAGAAAGACGGGGTTGCTGCAGATGGTGACCCCGTTTCTATTTTAGAGAAGAATGGATCACCATTTTTTGCTCAAGTGTCTTATGCACCGGACATCGATTGGCAATTTCGAGCATTCGTTGTCGCTGCTCATCAGACAACTCACCTTTGAGCTCAATGTATCGATGCATACGATCAATTTTGCTACGCTTCGTACTCTCCTCTTTGAGACACTCATCACAGTCTTCAGCGTAGATTTTTTCATGATCGACATGTACCAATACCTCTTCCAAAGGCCACTTCTTACGATCTGCGTACATCCGAAGTGTCATCGTAGTGCATGACACAAGTGCTGCACTTAGTAATTCATAGGGAGAAGGCCCCAGATCATCACCCTGTACAGACTTCGGCTCATCGGCGATCAGGAAGTGATTTCCTGCCTGAATATGCGTTGTAAATTTAAATTCTGACCCCAGACTCCCGACTACCTGATGATTGGACTCGATTGTGACCGGATCTGCATCTATGTATCGATTTGACCATGCTGCAATCACCTGTCCTGCATAATGGGCATCTCTTTTATCGCTCAAGATATGATCCGCACGATCCAGAGAAACAAAACTCTTCGGGTGAAATGCCGCTTCATACAGTTTGCGGGCATGCGAAATGGCTACTTGCCTATCAGAAGGTGCATGCATAATGAGCACTGATTTTCTCAGTTCATTTAATACCTCCAGGGTATTATGTGTATCCAGGTCCTTTAGGAATTCGCTCGTGATCGTAAAGACTCTGCCGGCAATGGCCACTTTGGCTTCTCCCTTACTATGTATTTCCTGATAGGCCTCTTTGAATAATTGACCTACATGATCTGTTTCAGATGGAGATCCAATTGTGACGATTCCCTTTATAGTTGATAATTTCGCCGCCGCAAATATGGAGGCAGTCCCCCCAAAAGAATGGCCGATCAAAAGAGAAGGCGCATCATATGATTGTTGTAGAAACTCAGCGGCCGCCAGCAGATCCGTGATATTGGTGCTGAAGCTGGTTTCTGCAAATGTTCCCTCACTTTGTCCCAGACCCGTGAAGTCAAAGCGGAGTACGGCAATACCTTCTGCTGTCAGGGCTCTTGAAATCTCCCTGGCAGCCTGTAAGTTTTTATTGCAGGTAAAGCAGTGGGAAAATATGGCATAGGATCGGGGCTGAGGAACGACGGGCAAATCCAAACGTGCAGAAAGCGTCTGTCCATTATGATTTAGGAAGCTAATATTTCTTGATCTCATGATCGGTTATTAGATCGGATAATGATAAAATCATCTAACTTCTGCCATTCAACATCCTCGACAATTACCTGGTCTACATGGGCATGTGGTGGACCGCCCGCTTCACACCATGCTTTTAACTGCTGCACACTGTCCGAAGAACCATAGGCATAGATCAGTACTGACCCATCCGAGTTGTTTTGAACGGATCCGGTCAAAGCTAGTTCACGTGCTCTCGATTGCGTGCTGGCACGGAACCAAACGCCCTGCACTTTTCCATATACCTGTATCTTAGTCGCCGTCTTCACGGTATGAATTCGAATCTTCTTTCTGTGCGAGTTTTCGAAGGGCAATTAATTGGGCGTACTGCTTCTTTGCCTCATCGGCAGGTAGTCCAAAATAGGTAACTCCACTCTTCAGATTGCGGGTGACACCGCTTTGTCCAAGAATAATCGCATCATCTCCTACTACAAGATTGTTACTGATACCCGCTTGTCCATAAATTTTCACCCGGTCACCGATTATCGTTTTCCCGCCGATACCAACCTGACCTGCAAGTAAGCAATGCTTACCTACTACCACGCCATGACCAATATGTACCTGACAATCTATGATGCTTCCTTCTCCAATAATGGTACTACCCGATACACCTTTATTAATGGTGCATCCCGCACCAATGTTTACATGATCTTCGATGATCACGTCGCCCCCGCTACACCATTGGCGATAGCGTCCCTCCTGTTGCTTAAAGTAGAAGGCATCAGTACCGATTAGCGTACCGGCCTGAATTTTTACATGCGAGCCGATCTGCGAATAATCTCCTATGTAGCAGTGACTCTGAATATAGGTCTCTGCACCAATAGTAACATGATGTCCAATAGTAACTCCAGGCTCAATGATCGCACTGGGGTGAATTTCCGCTGTGTCAGATATCAATTGTTGCAGGGGCCTGAAAGGTCGATGCTCTTTAACCAGGGCATCATAGGCATTAAAGGGATTGTCGAGTATAATCAGCGTTTTACCGGGAGGACATGTTGCTTCCTTGTTGATGAGAATAATGGTGGCAGCGGATGAAAGACACTTGTGGTAGTATTTTTCAACATCTACGAAGGTGATATCCCCCGGTTGTACTTTGTGAATCTCATTAATACCATGCGCATATTGTTCCTGATCACCCATCAGCCGTCCACCAAACCGCAGGGCAATTTCTTTGACCGCAACCGGATTGGGAAAACGCATCAGTAGATTTTTTTATAGTAGTCATCTGCCATTCGACCTGAATCAAAGGCCGGTGTTATTGATGAAAGGCTGTTTTTCATTATTTCAAGCCATTTCTCCTTATTGTGGTAGTAGATGGGGAGTATTTGCTGTACAAGAATCTGGTACATATTCTTCAGATCTAATCGATCCTGCTCTTCCTCGCTCTGCGTGAGATCTGCCAACGGAATTATGAATGAGTTGTCCAGATGCTTGGCAAACTCGGGAATCCATCCATCATATGTTGAGAAATTGATGGCTCCATTCATAGCGGCAGTCATGCCACTGGTTCCTGAAGCCTCGCGTGTGACTCGAGGATTATTCAGCCAGATATCAGCACCCTGTTTCAGCAACTTTGACAGGCCGAGTTCGTAACCCGTGAGGACCGTAGCATTTTTAAATGGAATGCAGATTTGTGTCAATCGGTTGAATACACTGATGGCATTATAATCCTTTGGGTAAGGTTTTCCTGCCCAGATGATCTGTACAGGTTCCTCCGTATTGGTGAGTAATTTCTCGAAGGCTACCACATCACGAGTCAACAGATCTGCACGTTTATATCCTGCAAACCTCCTGGCCCAAACAATCGTGCATACATTGGGGTCCAGTATCTTACCCGTCTGGTCGGCAACGACTTTAAACAACTCTTTCTTTAACTCCTTCTTCCTTTCTTCCACCGCATGCATGTCGCCTGCTGTAAGTGTCTCCTCAATCTCCTTGTCGGTCCAATACTTGCTGTGTTGGGCATTGGTGACATGATCTATAGGGGCAATGTGATCGTACGAGGACCACATTTCACGTGCTACCTCACCATGCAACTTAGATACCCCGTTAGCTTTCGAAGCCATGCGCAATCCTCCCAGTGTCAGGTTAAAATCATCAGTCGTGGTGTGGGTGATTTTACGAATTTCGCTCAATGATGTATCATGGAAGAATCCCATCTTCTTCAAAAAATGGATATCATGCACCTCATTGCCAGCTGGCACGGGTGTATGAGTGGTGAAGACAAATTGTTTCTTAAGTTTCTTAAGATCTTTATGCTTATAGTATTCATAAAAAGCTGCCGGTAATCCATGTGCCTCATTGAGATGTATACGATCCGGCTTATAGTCTATGATTTCCAGCAACTTTGCTCCACCCTGTCCCAGTAAAATATACTGTGCAATCTTAGCAGCAGTGTCCGAATCATACAGGTGATGACAGATGGTCTGGGCCAGGTAGTCATTCTCAGGTAAATCAGTGGAGAGAAAATACATGGGAGCTGTCTTAAAGACCTCCGGCGGAAGATACCAGGCCTTCACTTTTACCGGATGCTTATCCACAGAAATGTCAAATACAATACCGGTGTCTTCCAGAAAAGAATAGTCTCGTTCTACATACACGACATCCATCCCACGATCACGCTTTCTCAACTGCTCATAGTAACCATACTTCCACAAGATCCCAATCCCGATAAGATTCTGCTTAAGATCATACGCACTGCGCATATGCGATCCAGCTAAGAATCCCAGACCTCCTGAAAAAATCTTCAGAGCCTGGTCAATACCATACTCCATTGAGAAGTAAGCAATACGTTTCTTGTAACTGGGGTGATATGCATAAGGGTGCAAAAAGGAAGACATTTTTTTCTTTTTTGGACCGGGCAAAAATAGAAAAAGCCACAGGACTCAAAGCCTTGAAAGGTATCAGTTAGAATTTTAATTTCCATTAATTGTGAAAATCAACAGGATGGCAACAAAAATCCGCACAAAAACCAGTGTTTAAGACCCCAAAATTCAGGGTTGGAGCGATGTGAACGTTTCAGTAATCCCCTTGTCTATGAAGAACTCTTCAACTACTTGAAGAGCTGAGGCCCGCCCTACACGACCACCATCATCACCAATGTTTATAATGTTGAGTCAAAACATCTTAGGTTCTTGTACGGAAGTAGTTTTTGGTTTCTTTTATTCATAACGTATTACTATAATTTAATTAATATTTCAGATAGATGCCCAAGTTTTTGCACCTATTCGTATTCAGATAAGATTTTGTCCATGCTATCCTTTAACTGTATAAGTTTAACATATGTGATTTTAGCCATTGCGTTGGATTACTGACAATTAATCACGAAATTTGATCGTTCTCTCTTACGGACACACCCTCATTTTTCACGACCATACTCTTCAAATTAGCTTTACCATTTTTAGCTGCCGCGAAAAATAACGCGCGAATACACATAACATATACGACACACAAATACGCGTCAATCTTAGAAACCAGGAGGGCTTAAATCTTAAATGATGAAGATTAGCTGTGTCTTTATATGTGTCTGTGTACTTACCATGAGCATTCAGTCTCGTGCCCAGATTTCTTTGGAAGAGTTTTCCTCAGGGCTCAATAACCCGGTAGATATTGCCAGTGCCTTTGATCAATCGGGACGATTATTTATTGTAGAGCAACAGGGTAGCATACGCATAGTGGATCAGGAAGGTGATGTTCTTTCTGAAAGTTTCCTGGATCTAACTTCTAAGGTAGGTAATGGTAGTGGTGAACGAGGTCTACTTGGCCTGGCTTTTCACCCAGACTATATGAATAATGGGTACTTTTTCGTGTATTATACGTCCACTGTAGGGGAAAATTTCATCAGCGTAGTGGAACGATATCAGGTATCAGCTGACAGTAATATAGCAGACATCAATTCAGGGGAAGTCGTGTTGACATTTGAGCAGCCATTTTCCAACCATAATGGGGGCGACCTCAACTTTGGCTCCGATGGTTACCTATACATTGCCAGTGGTGACGGTGGTAGCGGGAATGATCCACACCAGCGTGGTCAGGACCTCTCTTCACCGTTAGGAAAAATTCTACGTATCGATGTAGATCAACTTCCTTATGGGGTGCCTGCTGATAATCCATTCGCACAATCTACAGGAGACACACTGGATATTATTTGGGCTTACGGATTAAGAAATCCCTGGCGATTTAGTTTTGACGGTGACGACATCTGGATTGCGGATGTAGGTCAAACTGACAGGGAGGAGATCAACTATGTAAATGCAGCTGATCATATAGGTGGCCTAAATTATGGCTGGAGCTGTCGTGAAGGTAACATAGACTGCCCGGGGTGTAATGAATCAGAATGTGCGAAATCTTTCATTGAGCCCATCCACTGGTATGGTCCCGGACCGGGACTTTCGGTCACGGGGGGATTAGTATTTCGTGGGAATAACTATGATGAGTTTAAGGGTCAATACGTCTTCGCTGACTTTGTACGCGACGAAATCAGGACACTTAGCATTGCGCCGGGCAATATGATTTCCGTGACTTCAACCTTGCCAGCCCAAAATATCTCAACCTTCGGAGCTGATGAGAGTGGATATGTCTATGCCGCCAGTCTGTCAGGGACTATCTACCGATTAGTGGAGACCGGAGTTTTACCGGTAGAGATATTGACGCTCCAGATCGAGCATAGAGAAAAGCAAGTACTTCTTTCCTGGGAGACCGGACTTGAAATCAATGCATCTCATTTCGAGATCGAACGGAGCAATGGAGCCAATGACTTCAGGCAAATTGGTATTGTGCCTACTAAGGGTAGTAATCCCGACGTCACCACCTCTCAATATCAATTTTCAGATTTTCTCTCTAAAGGAGGACACTATTACTATCGGCTCAAGGCAATGGACATGGATGGTGCATTTGAGTATTCCATGGTATTAGATGTCTACATAATGGATCAAAATGAATTTGTAATCACTCCCAATCCTGCCAGAAATCTCGTCAATGTAAAAATGCCGGTACTCAAAGATCAGGGCGTGTTGCAAGTCACTAGCCTTCAGGGGGCACTATTATTCAGTCAGGAGATCAGTGCCGGTGATGGCAGAAACATTGAAATCGATATCAGTAATCTCGATCGTGGCTTAGTGCTGGTACAGCTCTCAAGCGAAGGTCTACAGTATATGCAAAAATTGATGTTGCTACGATGATACTCGCTGACTTGCGTACATGGCAGCACCCAAAACTCCCGCATCATTTTGATATTCGGCGGGAACTACTTTGGTACTGATCGTAAATTGATCTTCGTATTTGCTAAATTTCTTGCTGGCTCCACCACCCAGAACAAAAAGATCCGGTGAGAACAGAGTTTCCAGATGCTTCAAATATCCATTAAAGCGTTTGCCCCACTCATCCCATGTCAGATCCTCCTTCTTACGGGTCACATTGGAGATGTAGTGCTCGTAAATACTGTTTTTGAAATATAAGTGTCCAAATTCTGTATTAGGGACCAATTTTCCATCGAGAAACATACCTGATCCAATACCTGTACCAATGGTCAAGACGATGACAGTGCCTGCAGAATCAGCACTCCCGAACTTCACCTCTGCCAAACCCGCCACATCAGCATCATTTGCCGCATAGAATGGCATCCCCGTCTTTTCAGTAAGTAAGTGCTCTATATTGACATTGATCCACTTTTTATCAATGTTGGCCGCTGATTTGGCAACACCATGATGTATGATGGCTGGAAAGCCTACTCCTATAGGACCTTCGTAGTCAAACTTATCAAGCATTTCCTTGATCTTGTTGGCCACCGACTTTGGATCAGCAGGTTGCGGAGTAAGTTCCCTCATTTTCTCGGTCAAGAGTTGACCCGTCTCTACATTTACAATCGCTGCCTTGATACCAGTACCCCCAATATCAAATCCCATGTACACATTGGTCCCTTCCATCTTAGTCGGTCTTTTATTTCGTTTTCGTTAAAATCACTCGATTGTCACAGCCTTCATAGTTACATTTTCCACAGGTCGATCAGCTCCATCCGTTTGCACTTCTGCAATTTTGTCAATCACATCCAGCCCCTCAATGACCCGCCCGAAGACAGTGTATTCCATATCGAGAAACGGGGTTCCTCCCTGCTCGGAATAAATCTTTACCTGCTCATCAGTATATTCAAGTCCCTTCCGGCGTTCAAACATCTTTAATTGATCTTCACTCATGGGTTGTCCCTGCACAATATAAAACTGCGAACCCGATGATTTTTTCTCCGGGTTGACTGCATCTCCGGTTCTGGCTGCTGACAGTGCCCCTTTTACATGTACCAGATCTTTGCTGATTTCTGCCGGGATCTGATATCCAGGGCCACCCATACCCAATCTGGCACCTCTCCGGGCTCCCCTCGAGCCAGGATCACCTCCCTGAATCATAAATCCCTGAATGACCCGATGGAAAAGTAGGCTATCGTAAAACCCTTCGGAAGCCAGTTTCATGAAATTATCACGATGTTGCGGGG
>JAUILM010000206.1 GCA_030432855.1 Bacteroidia bacterium | reverse complement strand
AGAAGAGAGAGCATTCAACGCTTTCCTTGATTTACTGGAAGGTGGAATCGGGTTAGACTTATTCAAGCTTGGGCAAGAGTTATTTGGTCTTGGATTTGGTGTATTTTGTTTTGATGAAGATTTACGATCCGAAAATGCTGCGACTTTCGGAGGCACTTATTCTACCGCCAACGATTTTGGATTGACCACACTGAGCGGTGCCATACCCGGAATTGACCCTATGATTCCCTGGCATATTCTTTTTAATGGATCAAACCCTGGGGTGACATCCACTATCAACAGTGAATCCGCCGCCACGGTGTCGACTTATGGCGCTAACGGTCAACAGAATACCATTGCAGGTACTTTTGCGGGACACCCCAATGGAGGAGCATTTTTGACTTTTGATCCTAACGGAGAATTAGGAGCTTATTTATGGACACAGACTGATGGCAGTTCACAGATTGGAGCCGATCAATTTGTAATGACAACTTCCCCACCCAGTAGGAGCAATGATGTTGAAGCAGTCTATTCTGCACCCATGGGAGGAGAAGCCGCCACCTATGACCGTGGAACTGCACACCTGGTAGATGGAGAAGCTACGATCAAATGCCCGGAATCATTCCAGTGGATAGCACATGCAGGATCAATGACTGTCACTATTACCCCACTATCTGCCGATTCGAAAGGTATTGCGGTTATTGAAAAATCTAATGGCGGATTCAAGGTGAAAGAATTGTCGAATGGTAAGGGTAATTATGCCTTCGACTATCTGGTCATGTGCAAAAGAAAAGGACAAGAAGATTATCAGGTAATCCGAAAGAAACCGCAAATAATTAAATCGCAAGCAGAAAAGATTAAGGCGCACTTACCCAAAGGACCTATCACGAGTATTAGAGATCTGGGAGGAGCCAGTGAAAAATAGGGAGTTATAATAATTTTTTCAGTTTTCATAGGGTAAGTGGTCTCCGGGCCACTCTTCCCTTTAGTACCCAAGTTTGTACCGGATCGCATCCTGATGATCGTGATCCGGTACTTTACTATGTGTGTTCAGGCTCTGCATTCAAGTCCCTTACCTAATTAATCCGTAAATTATAGCTATAAAACCATACTCAAATTGGCTTCTGGCAGCAAGCGATATAGTGACACACAGATTCTTTCGATGATTGTGCAAGATCCTGACTCCCGCAAAGAGGCGATAGAATACATATATCAGCTTGATGAGTTAAAAGGTAAAGTTGCCTCCTATGTCATCAAGCATGGGGGACAGCAGACCGATGTGCTGGACGTTTTTCACGATGGTATCGTAGTGCTGGACCGGAACATCCGCACAGGAAAGTTCCGATCAGAATCCAGTATAGAAGGCTACCTGTACAGTATCTGTCGTTTCCTATGGAATAATCAGAAGCGGAAACTGAACAAGATTGTACAGGAACCTACGCACGATAAAATCGAAATCATAACCCCTGAAATCTCCCTCTTCGCCACCGAAAAGAAATCCACACTCCGCAAAGCACTCGAACTGCTGGATGATTCCTGTCGTTTAATTATTAAGCTTTGGAAGTTATCGTACTCCATGGAAGAGATTGCCGGTCAACTTTCTTTGAGTAGTGCACGAATGGCGAAGAAATACCGATATCGCTGTATGAAGAAATTAATGATTGCACTCAAGTCCCGACCTGACATTTTAAAACTGCTGATGTATGAAAGATTTGGAGAACATTGAGGCCTATCTCGAAGGTAAAATGAGTAAGGTTGATGCTATCCGTTTTGAGGAAGAAATGGCGGTAAATCCCGATCTTCAGCAAGAGGTAGAGATCATGCGCGCCATTCACGACGCCACGGAGCTGGACATCGAAGATGACTTACGCCGTCAACTTGATCAATTGGCACAGCAATCAAAGAAGCGGATGCGCACGCCGCAGATTCCCACTTGGAGTCAAATTATTACGGCAGCTTCCTTTGCTTTACTACTCGGTTTAGGCATTAATTATTTTCTCTCCGATGGCCAGGGCCTAAAGAAGTTTACAGCCCGTGAATATGTGAACTATGAAATCCAACATACTCGTACTGATAATACTCAGGCTGTCACGTCATGGGAAAAAAGTCTGACAAATCCGGACAGGAAAGATGCCATCAATGCTCTGACCTCCTACCTTGAAACGAATCCCCAGGACTGGAATGCCAACTTTGCTCTCGCTGATTTGTATTATCGGAACAAGAATCTCAGTTCTGCTAAATTGTATTTTGACAAAGTCATCGATGGCCAGTCTGCCATTTGGATGGAACGAGCTCAGTGGAACCGTATCCTGATATCGGTTGACATCTGGGACACTCGAGCCGAAACCATTTTAAATAGAATACTGAAAGACCCGGATCATTCCTATCATCAACAAGCCGTCACACTTCAGGAAAAACTTAATTAAGATGCATTTTTTTATCTCCAAGAAATCCTGCAGTGCGTTAATCTTCCTACTAATTCTTTGTTTATCACCAAATATCGAGGCCCGGAATCAGACTACTGAATCCTCTTATGATGATGCTATTGACACTAAAAATTATGAGCTTGCCGATTCGATCGTTTGGAATATCATTTTTAATTGCTCCGCACAATGGGATACAACATTTGATGTAGCCAATTTTCTCATTGACCACTACGAGCGTTTTCAATTTGAATGGGAATTGTCAAAACGGTTGGATTATCTCAGGCAATTAGAATTATGTATTCATATTCATTCCCCTCGCGACTTTGAAGTAATCGCACGACTGCAATATCACTATGCCGTATATTTTAGATATGATTTGCAGGAAGATTCTATGCAACATCATCTGAATTTATTGCGCAAGAACATTGAACACCTGGCAACCCCTACCCCACTGGCTATCTCTCTCGAATATGAACAGGCCCGACTCGCTTACATCCAAAATGATCAGGCGGCCGTGCTTACTTACCTACAAAATGCACTTTCGTACCTGGACCAACATTTCCCGGAGGAAGTACAGCAACGACTGAATATACTTAACGGAATTGGTATAGGCTTACGCCGGACCTTTCAATTAGACAAAGCCATTGAGCACCATCATAGCACCCTGGAGTACTTAAATAAAAAAACTCCGGGATCCAATTGGGTCGGTACTGTATTGAATAATGTGGGTCTATGTTATCAGGACCTCCAGCAATTCGATAGTGCGATTTATTACATGAAAAAGGCTATCTCCTATTACGGGAAACAGGGGCCGGAATACAAAAGTCAAATCGGATCCGGATTGTTTAACATTTGCACTTGTTTACGCTATTCAAGGCTCTATGATAGTGCTATGGTATATGGTCTTTCCTCAAAAAAAGTCATTGAGGAACATTTCGGAAATGAACACCCGGATCTTTTACTTCCATACATTTGTCTGACACGTACCTCTACAGAGCAGGGAGACCTGACAGCCTCTGAGGAGTATTTCCATGAAGGCATGCGACTTTTGAAATTATTTGGCTGGAAACGGGAAGATCCATCTGTCAATGCCTATATGCAAGATGTTCTGTATATGCTGGGAAGTGGAATTATGTTAGCCAGGGCCCGATATTTAGAAAGTGGCAGGGAGGTAGATTTATTCACTGCTCTTTCCAGCGGAGAAGACTTTATGAAGACAGTCGATTATGCTTATGACTATTTAAAAAACAGTATTTCGCGGGATATCTTGCAGGGCCAATTCAAAAATTATGTAAACGCAATCATCGACAATCAATTCCTGGCCTATCAGGCACTGGGACATGACTCGATTCTTGCAAAGACTTTTGAATACTTCGAAAAGTTTAAAGCGCTTGATCTACTGTATGCAGCTCAACGCGATAAAATCGACGAACTGGAGATTTATCAGGACCTCATCGATCACCAGAAAGGGTTGGTCACAACGATACATAATTTACAAACAGAGATCACCCGTGCAGGATCGAATGTCGATACTATTTCAATATTAGATCAGGAATTAAATGCAGCCCAGGAAGCTATGTATCGATGGCGCGATGAGATCCGTAAAGAATATCCTAATTATCATGATCTTCTTTATCACCCACAGGTCATTTCCTTATCTGAAGTCAGCGATATAATGACAGACCAACAATCCGTATTAACTTATTTCGTGAGCGACACTTCTATTTATTCCATTGTCATCAATAAGGATGAGCAGTATGTAGAGCGAGCTACCATTCCGTCCGAAGTGACCCTGGATTCGTTGATATATACACTCAGAAATACACTGCTGGAATTTCACCTCTTAAACAAATCGTCTGATGCATTATATCGCTCTCGTGCAAGCAACCTGACCGCGTTGTCATCGGACTTATACACACTGTTGATTGAGCCCATTGAAAATCACTTAAAAGCCAGCGTGCTCATCAGTCCCCACAAGGTGTTGGGATACCTCCCCTTTGACCTGCTGATAAAAGAAAAGCCTGAGCCCCCCCTGCACTTCAGGACTCATCTATACTTCTTCAAAAAGCATGCACTACACTTTACTCCCTCGATCACCCTGTGGAGTACTATGCAGGATAAATCGTCCAATGTCGCACAGAAAGTCCTGGCGGTGGCACCCGCTTATACTCCGGTAGGCACCACCCTTCAGACCAGTCTTGCAATGCGAAATAGTCTGCAGCCTTTATTGTATAATGAGGAAGAAGTGGATCAAGTCCTCCTTCATCTTGACGGTGTGTCAATGAAGGGACGGGAAGCCACCAAGACCGCCTTTCTGCGTCATGCAGAAGACTATGGTGTCATTCACTTTGCGATGCATGGTAAAGCAAGTGATGAAGACAATGCCGCCTCATATCTGGCCTTTTCTAACCTGGAAGATCCTGATTTCAAACTGTACATGTCTGAAATTTATAATCTATCGCTACAGTCCGATCTGGTCACCATCTCAGCCTGTGAATCGGGCCTGGGACAACTTAGAAATGCCGAAGGAGTCATAAGTCTTGCACGTGCTTTTTCATTTGCCGGTGCGAAGAGTATTCTTAGTACCCTCTGGAGCATAAATGACCAAAGCACCAGTTCACTGATGGATCATTATTACAAAGGACTCAAAGATGGACTCCGAAAAGAAGTGGCGCTTCAGGAGGCCAAACTGACCTACCTTGAACAGTCTGATCACACGGCTGCGGACCCTTTCTACTGGAGTAGCTTTATGCTCATTGGAGACACCTCACCCATTGCATCAGGCCACTCGCCATTCTTCATCCTATTACCCATCGGCCTGGCTGCCTTTATGCTTCTACTTTATGTACGTTACCGCTCACAAAATAAAGTAGGTTAACCCCTCCTCACATCACTATTTTGCCCTCATTTGATTTCCTCGCTTATTGTGCGTCACTTCGGCCAGTCCCAGATGCTCCATAAGAGGTGGCATGTACATGGCAAACCTTCCCCGAAAATTTTTCTTTAATCCATACCATCCTCCTATGGGATTTTCTGAAGACCGTGCCCAAAACTCTACCGTATCCGGCCTGGCTTCCACCTTCTCATCCTTACTGCCCAATTCCATCCAATCACCATGGTCTTTAAGCATCTGGTACAGATCATCAATCGAGCGAATGTCATAGTGCAGAATGGTTTTGCCTACAGTACAGACCAAAATGTCCTGCCCATCTTTTTCCGCCACATGCATCGTATATTCAGATGTGCCTGGAGGGGTGAGTAATTTTAGTGGGTTATCCTCTGTGCCAATTTCTTTTCGGTAATTCATTTATTAGTTTTTTTACTTAGACGAAGTCTATGGGGAAAAGGATAGTATTTGAGCTCTGCGATAGAAAGAATTTTTCAAAATAGCAGGATTTATCAACTCTTCTAACCCGGACACATGGTATCATTGCAGAAAATAAAATCACTATATGAAGAAGTTCAGTCTCCTTACAATATACTCTCTTCTTATTTCAGCCCTCACTATGACCTTTATGCGAAATGGCGACGCAGATACCGGGTATATGGATTCTAGTGCAGTAGAGAATTTCGAATCACTGGACCTGGGTACTTTCTCCATGTCTTTGGCAGTGAAGGATATCGGTGCTTCACTTGCATTTTATGAAAAACTAGGCTTTCAGCCCATTGAAAATGCGGGATCGGTTGAACAGAAATGGCTTTTACTTAGCAATGGCAACACCAAAATCGGCCTATTTCAGGGAATGTTTCCTACCAATACCCTGACATTTAATCCTGCGGACGCAAGATCCCTCTTAGCTGATTTAGAAGAAAAAGGGATAGAAACCACCTTCTCCATGGGAATGGAAAATACTGAGGGCCCCTGTTCTTTTGCTGTAGCAGATCCTGACGGAAATCCAATCTTAATTGATCAGCATTGATGCGGGAGGGGATCAGGCTTCTTCGGGTAGCTTACGATCTTTGATATTTAGATATCTTTCGATTTCCTGCTCCAGATATTTCGCCTTGGACAGTGAACTCATATCACCTATCAATTTTATATGCTTTTGACCCTCTGGCGTATCTAATACCACAATCAGTGAACAGGCCCCATTTACACCTCGCACATACAGTTGATTGACCTGATTGATTGGGAAGTGCTTATCCTGATGCAATTTTTTGGGTCGCCAAAAAGTGGATAGGTACTTGTCATCAATATTTATATAAATCCAATGTTTCTTTCGCTGCGCCAGGAGGAAGATCATAATGGCCGTACTAACCCACGAGGCCACTGCAAAAACATAGTTAAATCCCTTTTTAAAAAAGGCAATAGTAAATATCACGGCAACAAACGGAAGTAAAATTGCAGGAATGATTTCCAGGGCGGTCCAGGGTTGCTTAACTGAGATTTCAAGAGCATCCCGAAACTCGAATAAATCGATACCTTCCGGTCGAATGACTTCATGTTTTGGATCTTCTCTAAGTAATAGCTTACTTACTTGACTATGGATGGAGAAAATGCTATCACATGAGCTGCATTTTGCAAGTTTGCTATCAATATTGATATCATCTGCTTTAATATGTGCATGGCATGACGGACAGGCTATCTTCACAGCATCAGAGGATTCAGCCTCTGGAGAGGTTTCCCTAAGTTTGAATTTATAAGGTTGTTCAGACTCTAATTCCATATGGACGCAATTTCGTCACCAATATAAGCACACTTGGTAAAATGCCGGAAACTCCATATAGCACCTTACCGTGAAAACACAATTATCCTCCTATTTATCCTGTTTATTATACATATATCCAAGGCGGGCACACGATTTGTAATTCATAATCTTATGGGCCGAATTATCGTACTCCTGCTTTATATGCTTGTCTCTCACCAACTGTCCTCAGCACAGTGTGAATGTCCACCACTGCTGCAAAATGTTTTCCCATCTGATACTGTAAGTACGGTGGGAGAACTACAGGCTGCCTTAAGTACCGCCAATAGCAGCAATGGCCAGCGCAATATCATCCTGATGCCTGGCACCTACGTCTTGAGCTCAAACCTTCTTTTTATCTCGGCCAATATGTCCGACCTCACCATTCGCGGTATCACAGGCAATACCGAAGATGTCATCCTAAAAGGACAGGGATGGAACGATAACAGTGTCACACATATCTTTAATGTAGCCGCCGATCGATTTACACTAGCTGACATGACCATCGGTCACGTATATTATCATCCGGTACAAATCCACAGCAATAATAATGGCGTCAATGATGCCGATGACTGTCTGATCCAAAATGTACGCTTTGAGGATGCAAAAGAACAGCTACTAAAGGTATCGGCAGGCGGTGATCTATATTCGGACCGGGGTATTGTACAATGCTGTGTCTTCGAATTCACTGCAGGCATCGCCTATCAGTATTACACCGGAGGTATTGACGCCCACCGATCGGTGGATTGGATCGTGCGCAATAATACTTTCATCGGTATCCGCAGTCCGGAAGCTAATCTGGCCGAACATGCAATTCACTTTTGGCGAGAATCATCGGGCACCCTGGTAGAAAATAATACGATCATTAATTGCGATCGGGGCATCGGATTTGGTCTCGGCGGAAGTGCGGTCGACGGACATACGGGAGGTTTGGTTCGGAACAATTTTGTCCACGCCAGCAGAGATGTGGGAATCGGCCTGGAAGGATCTCCCAACACAAAGGTGTATCACAATACAGTAATAACCGGCGATTATCCCCGGTCGATAGAATACCGATTTGCTACAACCTCTGGGGTTCATATCGCCAACAATATTACGGACAGATCCATATCGGATAGAAGTAGTGGATCGTCCGGTACCGTAGAATCTAATGTACAAATCAATGATCTCCAAATCTTTGTGAATGCGGCCAGTTATGACTTTCACCTGATAGGACCTACTGATGGCATCACAAATGCTGGCATTAGTCTATCGGATGTCAGTGATGACTTTGATTGCGAAGACCGATCAGACGATCTGCCAGACATTGGAGCCGATGAATTGGTGAGCACTCCTGATGTCGATGTTTTCCTGGAAAGTCAAGCCATCGAACTATGGCCCAATCCCGTTACTTCCACGTTTACGATTGGAGGGTTGATTTCAGTATACACCATTGAAATTCTGGATCAA
>JAUILM010000205.1 GCA_030432855.1 Bacteroidia bacterium | reverse complement strand
TGTCCCGCAATTTGTGCGGGAGTGAGAATCAAAAAGTGCTTATGTGCCCGTATTTGCAGTAGCTTTGCCTCGCAATAGTAAGTCTAAAGCATTATCCGGGTTAAAAGACAACGGAACGATCTGTCATCATATTACTTTATTATCAATGAGTTTGCCAAAAGTCCAACCATCATCTCCGATGGTCGATTAAAGGTGGATGCTTTGTACAAATATTTATATTCTTAAGTTATCAGTACGTCAGGTAAAATATTGAGGATCTTGTTTTGGCTGCTGCGCCTGGTAGTCATAGTCACATTGCCTTTCATCTTGTTGATAAGAGGCTCTGTCTGGCTACATACCGACTATCGGGTGTATCCGATCATAGCCCTGGCAGGGGGTCTCTTGATGACTTTTGTACTACTTTCTATTTATTTGACATTCTTCTACGGTCGGATCACAGGCTATATGGGTGGCAGAAATGCTTTTAAGACGCGAAGTGCTGTTCTCTTGTTGATCCTTATCAGCTACTGTGGTTATGGGATCTTATACATCTCGGGGAAAAACGTAAAGTCACCGGACATAGCTTCTGAGTTCCGAAGTCTACACCCTGTCCTTCGTCTGGGAGTGAGTACGATTCTACTGGCGGATAAGGATCTGGTGATCACCGACGCAGATCGCGTACCGGAGGACTATGAACGGATGGGCCTCAGCAGAAAGTCGCAGTCCCTGCACTACCGACAATCGAATGGATATGTGCATGCAATGGATATTCGTACGCAGGGTAGAGGTGGGATCAGAAACTTTATGCTTAAATGGTACTTCAAGTTGATGGGATTCAACGTACTTAGACATGGAGGTACCGGCGATCATCTACATATTTCATTACGTAGTCATGATCGTCCATATGCATATTAGCTGCTTTATCGTAGCACAGGTCAACCTACTTGCAGGAGTCCATATTCAAAAGCTTTCCTAACCAGCACCGCAATATTTCTTGCATGGAGTTTACTTTGGAGATTTTTGCGGTGAGACACGACAGTATGACTGGATAGATAGAGTCGCTGGGCAATCTCAGAGGTGGTGAATCCATAAGAGATATTCTCAAGTACTTCGATTTCGCGGTTTGAGATGTTTGCCACAAGAGGTCTTACTGGTCGTTCGTATACTTCAGCTTTCATTTTTGGTGTTTTTATGTGTTTTGTAATGTGCGTTCAGCTCTTCGTCTATGTCTTCCAGGGCATGCAGCAGTGTATTCATAATGTCTTTGGACAAATCTTCGGTCTCTAGTTTCTCTGCATGTAGGCTTCGTATAATGGTCTTTAGCATTCCCCTTTCTTCTTTTTAGTCATATCTGATTAGTACACCACCAAGTTATTTCAGATGCCTGGCCATTGACCCATACTTTAGTACGGTTTTCCGATGACGCAGTGGATAGAGTGACATTTACACTATCTTTGCCTCTTAATTTTTTAAATCAATTTTCTTGAAGACAAAAGCGCGGCAGAGTGTACATGTAGTGACGATGGGATGTTCTAAGAATTTGGTTGATTCTGAGAACATTGTCACTCAATTGAAAGCTAATCAGATCGAGGCTGAACATGCGGAAAGTGATGCCAATGCTGATGTAGTGATTGTAAATACGTGTGGTTTTATCGAGGCAGCCAAGCAAGAGTCGGTCGATACCATCCTGCACTTCGCAGATCAAAAAACACATGGGAACATTTCCAAATTATATGTGACAGGTTGTCTTTCACATCGGTACAAAGATGAGCTCACAGCGGAAATTCCCGAAGTAGATGCCTTCTTTGGCACTTTGGATTTACCGGCCCTACTGAGTCGGTTTAATGTGGACTATCGGCATGAACTTATTGGTGAGCGGACTACGATGACTCCACCGCACTACGCCTATATGAAGATTAGTGAAGGCTGTAATCGCACTTGTGCCTTCTGCGCCATTCCACTGATGCGAGGTAAACATGTGAGTCGAAGTATTGAGGATCTGGTACAGGAGGCCAGAACACTGGTCGCTCGTGGAGTCAAAGAAATCTTGCTGATTGCCCAGGAGTTGACGTATTATGGACTCGATATATACAGGGAGAGAGCACTGGCCCGGTTGCTGGAAGAACTGGCGCAGGTCGAAGGACTGGAGTGGATCCGGTTGCACTATGCCTATCCCAGTAAGTTTCCTCGTGAAGTATTCGAAGTAATGGCTCGGCACGAGAATATCTGTAATTACATCGATATGCCTCTGCAGCATGGAGATAATGACGTTCTGGAGCGTATGCGAAGACAAATTACCGTGGAAGAAACCCGGGATCTGATTCAATATGCCAGACAGGTAGTGCCCGATATTGCCGTGAGGACGACAATGCTGGTGGGTTTTCCGGGTGAGACAGAACAGGAGTTTGCCAATCTGTGTTCATTTGTCAGAGAAATGAAATTTGAAAGATTAGGCGTGTTTGAGTACAGCCATGAAGATGGAACACTGGCTCATGAGCTACAGGATGATGTGACGGATGATGTGAAGGCGAGACGAGCCGGGGACCTTATGGAGATTCAACGAGAAATCTCGCTAGAACATAATGAACAAAGAATAGGTTCTACTACCAGAGTTTTGGTCGATCGTAAAGAGGGAAATTTCTACTATGCGCGAACCGAACGGGATTCACCGGAAGTCGATAATGAGGTGATAATTGATGCCACCAGGAATTATGTTCGAATAGGTGACTTTGTGGATGTTAGAATAGATGATGTGACCGAATATGATCTGTATGCAACAGTAATAAAATGAGCGTTGATGCAATAAAAACGAGGTTGGAAAATCCACTGGGCCAGGCTACAGTTATAATCGTTGCTGTAGTCGTAGTGCAATTAATGAGCCTGATTATTTATGGTTCGACAGATCGGGCAGGGGACGCTGCATGGATCATAGCAGGAGCATTTGCCTTGTTTTATGGATTTTTTAATGCTGTTTTTTTATTAGGGGCGGAAAACCCGAATAGCTATATTTCAAAATCTTTTACCGGCTATCTCCTGGTCCTTCTTTTTGGTGCGGGTCTGGCGTATATCATTAATTTGCAGTGGCCCTCTCAGAATTCCACCTCAATGCGTTGGATTTTTATGATTGTTACCTTTTCCTATTTTATTTTTATAACCATCGTATTTTTTATGCGAAAAATAATTGAATATGCGCAGCGACAGGATACAGAATCACCAAATTAGAATCATGCGAAATATATGGATGTTGGCCTTTGTGGCGTTCTTTGCGTGCAGTGGGTCCTCGCAGATGTCTAATGACAAGGCTACAAAAGATGCAGTGGCAAAACTTGAAAATTATGACTTTCAGAAAGTAGAAAAGTCTGAAGACGAGTGGAAGGGAGAGTTGACTGAAATGGAATACTACGTACTTCGAGAAGCGGGGACTGAACGGGCTTTTACCGGTGATCTTTGGGATCATAAGGAGAAAGGTACGTATACCTGTGCGGCATGTGGTTTGCCTTTGTTTGATTCCGACACAAAGTTTAGATCTGGTACAGGATGGCCGAGTTTTTATATTCCTAAATTTGCAAATACCGTGGGAGAGCATGCCGACAGCTCTCATGGAATGGTTCGTACAGAAGTAGTGTGTGACCGCTGTGGCGGACATCTCGGGCATGTATTTAATGATGGCCCTGCTCCCACAGGACTGAGATATTGTATTAATTCCGTGTCTCTTGATTTCGAACCTGAAGAAAAATAGTTTGATCTGGTAGATGGCGGGACCCATAATGTTGATAGTTCTTACTATCGTTACTAATGTATTACTGGCAATAATCTTCAGGTATTTTAAAACCTTTCAGATTAACCTGCTGCCTGCTATCATCATTAATTATGTTGTTTGTGCCCTTATGGGAGGCTGGTGGGGTGGCACCTGGCCTGCAGAGATCATTACTGATCCTCCACCCTGGATTGCCTATTCGTTGACGTTAGGGTGCTATTTAATATTTGGATTTTTCATTCTCGCCAAGACCATACACCATTATGGTGTGGGTATGACCAGTGTCTTTCAAAAAACATCTCTGATTGTTACCGTGCTCTACGCCATTCTTTTTTTTGGAGAAAATGCCTCCGCATTGAAGATAGCCGGAGTCTTATTTGCACTTTTAAGTATCTATTTAATTAACCGTAAAGATGCCGGACAGGATCGATCGATTATTTCACGGGCTGTTGTTTTATTGCCTATCCTCACCTTTATTATAAATGGTCTGTTAGACTCTACTCTTTTTCATGTGGAAGCGGTAGGTATCGTGCATGGAGGTGACTATTATTTTATTTCAGCTATGTTTTTCTGTGCTGCCTCCCTGGGTGCTGTTTTTTTTATTGTACAGTATTTTCTGGGACACATGAACATTCGGTGGAAGGATGTGGTGGGTGGTATTATTTTAGGGGTTCCAAATTTCTTTTCAATTTATTTTTTATTGTCGGCCTTGCATACGGATTGGGGCGGAAGTGTGGTAGTACCTTTGGTGAATGTGGGTATCATTCTCTTATCAGCTATGGTCGGTTTTTTGATGTTTAGAGAGCCGTTGACTCAGCGTCGTAAAATAGGATTCTCATTAGCCGTGGCTGCCATCATATTGCTATCTTGGTCACACTGATGATCGACAGTCCATTTTACCATAGTATTGAGAAAAGTTCGGAGGGACTCTACAAGGAACGAGGTTCGAAATTTATAGCTTATGCCTATCCTGTGGCGAGCCTGGCGGATGTGACGGAAAGGCTGCAGGAAGTGAGATCGATGCATCCCAAGGCCCGCCATCACTGCTACGCATATCGTCTGGGGATGGATGGAAGCGAATACCGCCAAAATGATGATGGCGAGCCTTCCGGTACAGCCGGACGTCCCATCCTGGGGCAGATTGATAGTTTTGAACTGACCAATACACTGGTGGTCGTAGTGCGTTATTTTGGGGGTAAGCTCCTGGGAGCCTCAGGCCTCATTACCGCCTACAAGGAAAGCACCCAGGATGCCTTACAAAAGGCGAAGATTATCCGGCATGAAATACGGGCACATTTTCGGTTATCATTCCACTATGCTGTGATGGGGTCCCTGATGCAAAACCTGAATAATATGGGTGCCAGCATCGAAAAACAGGAGTTTGACGAAAGTCCATCGATCTGGATCGCACTGAGGTTGCCAGATTGTGAGAAAGTGATGGATCGAATCATTGCCGCCACGTTAGAGATGTATGAGGAAGAAGTACAAGGCAAAAGGACCTTTGATCAGCTGTCGGTAGAGAGATTTGAAGATCATTAACATTATTAGCGAAAAATAGGTAGTAGGTTTGTCTACGACAAAGCGATATCTTTATATTTGCATTAACCTAATATGAACTTGCAGAAGACAGAAGGACAGTATGATGCGGAAGTGAACCGATGTCGTGATCTTTTTGAGAAAAAGATGCAGGATTATGGTACTGCCTGGCGAATTTTGCGACTGCCTTCTCTGATTGATCAGTTGTACATCAAGGCAAGTAGAATCCGGACGCTGGAAGAAAGCGGAACGCAGAAGATCGGAGACTCAATCCAGTCTGAATATATTGGTATCGTAAACTATGCTATCATGGCCCTGATTCAGATCGAAATGAGACCTGCCGAAGAACCCCGGATGCAAGAGGATGTGGTGATGGCACAATATGATAAATATGCCCTCGTAGCAAGAAATCTTATGCTAGCTAAAAATCACGACTACGGTGAGGCCTGGCGCATGATGCAGAGGAGCTCACTTACTGACTTGATTCTAATGAAGCTACTTAGGCTTAAATCAATCTACGCCAATGATGGTCAGACGATAGTATCAGAAGGGATGGATGCAAATTTTCTGGATATGGTCAACTATTCCTTGTTTGCTCTCATTAAGATAGAAGAAACCGAAAAAACAGAACTTGTATGACCCTGACAACTTTGGTAATTACAATTAGTGCCGTTGCATTTATATTGACGCTGGTCATTGGTGCTCTGTTTCAGCGACAGAAGACATGGACCATGACCTTCTTTCAAAACTTTGCCGGTGTACTATTTGTTTTTTCCGGGTTTGTCAAGGCCATAGATCCACTGGGTACCGCATATAAGATGGAACAGTATTTTGCAGAGTTTCAATCTACTTTTGCCGAAACTGCATTTTCCTTCCTGGCTCCATTGTTTCCCTGGCTTTCTTCCTATTCGCTTGTGTTTTCGATCATCATGATTGTTTTTGAAATTGTCCTGGGATTGATGCTTCTACTGGGAAGCAAAAGAAAGCTAACCTCCTGGTTATTCTTGTTGCTGGTTGTCTTTTTCACCTTTCTTACCGGGTTCACATATTTGACAGGATACGTACCATCAGGTGCTAATTTCTTTTCGTTTGGAGCGTGGGGAGAGTACAATGAGCTACAGATGAAAGTGACCGACTGTGGTTGCTTTGGTGATTTCCTCAAGCTGGAGCCCAAAGTTTCATTTCTGAAAGATGTCGTCTTATTGATACCAGCGATCTTCTTCGTTTGGAAGCATGAGGATATGCATCAGTTATTCAACAGTAAGACAAGATCGGTCATACTCTGGAGCCTGGGTGCATTACTTACCCTTTATTGTATAAACAACTCGGTGTGGAGATTGCCGCATACGGACTTCCGACCTTTTAAGAAGGGAGTAAATATTTACGAGAGAAAAGCACTGGAAGAGCAGGCAGAGGCAGATCGCGAGGTGATAAGTTTTACACTGAAAAATAAGCTCAATGGAAAGTTTGTAGAGCTACCTTATGCTCAATACCTGAATGAGTATAAGTCATATCCCAAAACAGAATGGGAAGTGGTAGAACAGAACATGACTGATCCTACGGTTCCGGAAACTAAGATTTCAGAATTTATCATATACGGTCCTAATGAAGAAGAAGTGACTGAGCAGATCCTGACGAATCCCGAACCATTCTTTATGATCGTGTGCCATAAATTATATCAGCATGGCTCTTCTGCAGAGACCCTGACACGTGTGGATACGGTTATGACAATCACAGACACAATCATTGAAGGGACAGATACGACGTATCAGTATGAACCCACCCCACGCACCGTGGAAGAAACGGTGACGCATTATGATTGGGATGAGCAGTATTTAAATCGCTTCCGGGACGAAATACTTCCTCTGAGTGAAGCTGCAGAAGCAGCAGGGGTGAAAACCATAGCCGTGGTGGGAGGTGCTGATAGTGAGATGATTCGCGACTTTAAGGAGGTATTGAATATCCCTTTTACAGTCTGCACTGCCGATGATATCCTGCTGAAAACCATAGTACGGTCAAATCCGGGACCGGTCCTGATGAGAAATGGAGAGATTCTTGATAAATGGCATTATAGAAAATTACCTGCTTTTGATGAAATCAAATCAATGTACATTCCATAGGCCATTTGTTCGTGATAATATGATAAAAGTTGTTTATTTGCAGCGTCTTCAAAAAAGTTTATAGCGCACCTTTGAAAGTTTTGAAATGTTAAGTAGAAGAAATATTCGCATCAAAGTTCTTCAAACACTATATATGATGGGGCGAGACCCCGCTGTTGAGCTCGAAGATGCACTCAATTTTTACAGAGAAGCGCTAGATAATTCCCAGATACTTTATCTCTTCAATCTCCTCAACCTTATCAAGGTTACTGAGTTTGCGCTGGAAGATACAGAGCGTAAACGTAGTAAGTATTTACCCAGTGAGGACGACAAGCGTTTTTCTGCGAAGCTCTTTACTAATCCCTGTCTGCAGTCATTGGCAAAGGAAGAAGATCTTCAACTGCTCTTTAAAAAGAAGGAGCTGGAGAAAATGGTGGAGGAGGATACTACGCGAAAGTATTACAAGAGTTTTGCTCGCCTAAAGGAGTACAAAGATTACGTGCTCAATAAAAAGGGTCTGGAAGAAGATCGCAAAATCTTACTTGCACTGTACAAACACCTTACGAAGGAAGAGTTATTTCAGGAGTCCATGGACGATCATTTTCCGACCTGGGAAGATGATAAATCACTGATCGTGGGAGCTATGAAAAAGACCATTAAGGCATTGCCTGATACTCCAGAAATGTACCGTACGTTCAGACCTGACTACGAGGCATGTGTAGAGTTCGGTGAGACGATGCTGCGTACGGTCATCGAGGAAAGTGACGAGTTTGAAAAGATCATTGGACCAGCACTCGAAAACTGGGAAATGGATCGTGTAGCACACATAGATATGATTCTTCTCAAAATGGCTATCTGTGAGTTTCTCAACTTTTCGACAATCCCAACGAAAGTTACCCTGAATGAATATGTTGATATTTCCAAGATATATAGTACTGACAAGAGCAAGGACTTTATCAATGGTATCTTAGATAAACTGCTGAAAGATTTAACTGACCAGGGCGCTATCGAAAAGAAGGGTAGAGGCCTGGAAGATTAGCCGTAATGAAGGAGAAAATTATCATTCTTGATTTTGGATCTCAATACACGCAACTCATCGCTCGTAGAGTGAGAGAATACAATGTGTATTGCGAGATCTTTCCTTATTCCAAACCTCCGCAGCTATCAGA
>JAUILM010000978.1 GCA_030432855.1 Bacteroidia bacterium | reverse complement strand
CACAGGACCCTATGCCACCTATTCGGGAAGATTCCTGTCTTGAACCGATTTGACGCATTTCAATCTTGACTCTAAACTCCTTGGCATAGTGCCGGATAAGTTCTCTGAAGTCTACTCGGCCATTGGCTGTAAAATAAAATGTAGCCTTACGCTTATCTCCCTGGTATTCTACATCACCCACTTTCATTTCCAGATCGAGCATCCGGGCAATGGCACGAGCCCTTACCAGGGTATCCTTCTCCATATCACGAGCTTCTGTCAACCGTTCCATATCCCGGCTGCCAGCTCTCCTCAAGACGGTCTTGACCACCCGATCACTATTGACGCGCTTTTTCTTCATTTGTAGCGAAACCAGCATTCCGGTAAGACTCAATCGTCCCACATCCTGACCTGATCCACTATCAACCACTACCATATCTCCCGTTGTCACATCCAGATCTGCCGGAATCTTGAAGAACTCTTTTCGTGCTCCATTCTTAAAGCTTACCTCAACGATGGGATAATGACTGAACTCATCAATGGTGTTTGCGGCCAGCCAATCATATGTGTTCAATTTATTGCATCCTCCCGTCGTACATCCTCCATTACTATTACAACCTAGCGGTTTTGTTCCATTTTTTCCTCCACAACTTTCACAACTCATATTACATTACTTTTTATGATCTCCAGTTGTTTATCTGCACCCCGGAGTAGATAGTGCATTTGGATGCTACTGTCCAGCATCAGTATTCTGCCGTTGGCATTTCTTCCCAGATGAAAGATGTTAGCATCGATCAGCGTGATCATTTCCTGAATGTGATTCAGTGCGACCAATGGCAGCAATTTCATAAGTGCCAGCTTTTCATTGTCCGGCAATCGTATTTGATGGTTTTCGTTCAATTTGGCAAGGAGCATTTCCCGTAGAAAATGCAATCCATACTGCATGAAGCCTTTCTGAGACTCCTTGTCCATCTTATTAAATTTATCAACCCAAAGGGAGAGCTCGATACCCGAACCTTTGTAAGCAAGCCGCAACCAGTCCAACCATATATTGGCCGATAACTGGTCGGCACGCTCTACGAGAGTCAGCGCTCTGCCCAGGTCTCCGTCAGATAAGAAAGCAAGCTGGTTGGCAAGATTCGGATCTATTCCCTGACCGACCAGTGAAGATGCTATCGTCTCATCATCAATCGGTCTGAAACTAATGATCTGGCATCTTGACAAGATGGTGTTTAAGATGGCATCCTGATCCTCAGCCACTAAAATAAAAATGGTGTTTTGGGGAGGCTCTTCGATAATCTTCAGGAGGCGATTGCCTTGTTTGCCAAGGTACTCAGCCATCCAAAGTATATGAATTTTATACTGCCCCTCAAAAGTTTTCAGGCTCAACACCTTCAGGATACGACTACATTCATCCTTTGTGATGTTTCCCTGTTTATTCTCACCCCCAATCAAATTAAACCATTCCTGGGGCGATTGATATACCCCCTGATCGATGAATTGCCTCCATTCTTTCAGCAAATCGGCACTAGTCATTTTTGTACCAATGGTAGGGTAAGTGTAGTGGATATCCGGATGGATTAGTTTTTGGCTTTTCTTACAATTAGAACAAACTCCACACG
>JAUILM010000204.1 GCA_030432855.1 Bacteroidia bacterium | reverse complement strand
CTTCCAGAATGACAGGCATCGGCCACATATAATTTTTGCTTGGCCTTGCAGGCTTTTAATTTATCCTTCACTTCCTCATATCCTAATTTATCCCGATATCCATCCGAGTCAATAGGAAGGAAAGAACCATTGATACCATGTCCTGAAAAGAAACAGAAAACAGCATCGTTTTCATCAGCCCTGGCGACTAAATCATCCAGCGCCTGCATAATATTTTCCTTAGTGGCTGATTCGTCAATGAGAATATTTATCTGGTCATCAGGAATAGCACCTCCTTCCGGGCTCTTGAGAAATGCATAGACACGATAGGCATCATCATCTGTATATTTTAATGATTCAAACTTCTCATATCTCGATACCCCCACCAGCAGTGCGTAAATCTTGTTTTCACCCGCCGTCTCTTTGCTCTTCAGCAATTTCTTTCCACGAGTGAACTGACCATTTATCCATGTCCCTTCCAGTACATCTCCCGATGCATACGTCATTTTACCAGAGCCATTAGGCTTATGACGAAACCATTCACCCACATATCGATCACCATTATCATATACGGTAATACCTTCCCCATGGGGAAGTCCATTCAGGAACTCACCTTCGAAAATGCTACCATTGCCATAAGTAAAGCGGCCCAGACCACTGGCACAATGATTCACATTACAATCAGGAAGGTCCTCATATGTCACTTTTTCAGAAGCCGCCAGCTTAGGCTCAGCACGTTCTCCCTCCTGGTTTTGCAGTTTACCATCTGACCACACACCGACTACAGTCTCTTCATCAGGTTTAAAAAGAGAACCTTCCCCGTGGGGTTTACCCTCTTTCCAATAACCCTCATATCGATTTCCATTCTTAAATTGATATATGCCATATCCCTGAAATCGGTTGGCTACAAATTGACCAGAGTATGTTTCACCCGAAGTGAAAATCATTTTTCCTTCTCCTTCTTTGAGATTTTGCTTCCACTCACCCACATACTTGTTACCATTCGCAAAAATAAGTGTTCCAATACCGTGTGGCTTCTGTTTTGAAAACTGCCCGGAATACACCGCCCCATTCTGATACCGATAGACGCCTTTTCCTGAGTTACAATTTCCCTTGATACACTGGGCAGACACGAAGAAAGGAACTAGCGAAAGTGATACAAACAACCAAAATTTCATTGATGCCTTTATTAAGTTGTGTATCTGTGTCTGCGATAGAGTTTTTGTTTGTCTGAAAAATTAAACTTTCCTATAGTGATTTATATTGCAGAAATGGAACGAGGGAATTCATATTTTTGTATCCATAATAAATAAAGTACTATGACAAAAGGCTCTTATATCATTTCGTGTTTACTACTTTTTTTTTCACTTCATGCCCAAGGACAGTCAGACAAGGCATATGATAGCTTTGGTGAGGAAATTTCTGTGGATGGTACGATCACCTACAACGACATGCTGGATCAGCTGCAGGTAAGCGATACTATCATGACCAAAGTGCGGGCTCAGGTGAACTCAGTATGCCAGATGGCAGGTTGCTGGATGAATGTATCAGATGCTGATCTGGTCGCTGCAGAATCCACTTTTGTGCGCTTCAAGGACTATGGTTTCTTCGTGCCAAAGGACATCTCAGGCAAAGAGGTGATTATGGAAGGGAAAGCATTCCGGAGTTATACTTCTGTAGAAGATCTAAGACACTACGCGGAAGACGAAGGTAAATCTGCTGAGGAGGTCGCCAAAATCACTGAACCCAAGGAGGAGTTGGTATTTATGGCCACGGGAGTCCTTGTGGAAAAATAATAGCCTACACATGGCAGCATTCCCGTTTTTAGATCCGTTTAGCAAAGAGAAAAAGCAGCCCCGTTAAAACTCTACTGCTATCGTCTAAACTATTAAAGGGAATATTAAAGTATGAAATGAGGGGCTGCTGCTTTTCTTTCTATGAGGTCCTCTGCCTCATCTTCTAATTTAGAACTATTTGAGCAGGTTTTTATTATCCTGGGGTGAACTTATTTGTAATCCTTTGATAATATGATCCAAATTGACGTTACTTTCGATCAATTCAATGGCTCTTTTGATCTTCCAGGGTGTATTCAGATTGATTTTCACTTCGAGCTTACTGATTTTTATTACGGACCCGTATGTATCTAAATTTGTACGAATCAATGGAATTCTGTGCCTATTGATATATGTCATACTATCCTCATTTATTTCCCCCTCGCCAGTGGCCACAATCCCTGCCAGAGGTGATGCTTCAATATTATTCACCTGACTCAGTATATCAATTTTATGCATGGCACTATTGACACGATCTGTGCCAACCACCAGAAGAATATTCTTTGAATCCTTGATTCGATTCAAATCAATCAGAGATCCTGCCATAATATCCTCGACAAATCGCTCCGATTCAGCAGTATTTTCAACGATAGAGCCATTGATTGCCTCACAAATAGTACTAATGATAGGATAGGCCAATACCTCATCGTAAGGCAATACACCCAACAGTGGAAGATTCATCTCCTTAAGCTTCTTTCCGACATAGTACTCGATCTTTTCAATCTTATCGGGTCGTACTTTATTGACAATCACGCCCAGGATGGGGACATCCTTCTCCCGAAACATCGCCATGCTCATATTAAGACGATCAATTGTACTCCCGATCCCACCTTCGACTATCATTATCACCGCAGCATCCACCATTTTTGCGACATCGGCATTAGAAAGGTTGACCACACTTCCTACTCCGGGATGCCCGGTACCTTCAAAAATTACGAACTCATGCAGATCCATTAAGTAGTCGGATGCATGTCTGACTCGATCCTTATAGTCAAAAATTCCCGGGTCATCAAGATAGGCAGTCGTAGCCCCTTTCCCCAGGATAACAGGTGAATGTAGTTCGGGAACAATGTCAAATCCCAGCAGGTCTGCAAAGAGCAGGGTATCCTTATCCACGCGAATGTTTTCCAGGTCAAGAAATCGCTGTCCTACCGGCTTACAATATCCGATATTTATACCTCGCTGGCGAAGTACAGAAACCAAACCCAGTGTGCTGGTAGTTTTTCCTACATGTTGATTAGTAGCTGCAACGTAGATTGATCGCGCATTCATCTACCCAAAATATAAAACTACAGAGATGATATGACAGGAGACAATAAAAAAAGGCCTCTAATTTACATTAGAAGGCCCCAAGCTCTATGCGCTGTGATTCTTGGGAACCTGGCTAAAACTTCTAATCCGTAAGCTCAGGAATTAATTTTTGGCTCTCTTATCTCCTTTGCTATAATCTGGATTGGATAGCTCCCTGTTTCACAGTATTGTCAACAAAAAAACATCCATAGTGTCATTTGGATGTACGTCAAAGATAGTATCTCCCTGGTTTTTATGAAAAAATTATAACGAAAGCACTTAAAAAATTCAAATATTGCAGTTTATTACTCCTATTATTACAGTTATTGCATAAAAGGTACAACCTACACTGTATAATTTAGCATATTTTCAATGCGCAAAACAAAGTCTATTTTGCCATAATGTCCTTTTGCCAAATTTTAATGGCTATATACATAGACAACGATATCTTATATGTGTCCGTCAATTTTTAAATCCTGATTGAAAGAATTTTCGAATGGAAGTTTATACCATGGTCAGTTCCTACCAGAACAGGCTGACTACGATAAAAGACCAAGACAAGTCCATAGCCTTTGTCCCCACCATGGGAGCTCTGCATAGCGGCCATCTGGAGTTGATGAAGACGGCCAGAGGAAAGGCTGATCTGGTAGTGGCCAGCATCTTCGTAAATCCTACTCAGTTTAATGAGGAAAGCGACCTTGTGAATTATCCAAAACCTCTGGATCATGACATACATCTGCTCGAAAATAATCAGGTCGATATCTTATTTCTACCCACCACTACTGAAGTCTATCCTCCCGGCATCGATCTGAGTATGCAGCTGAATTTCGGTAATTTGACCACGGTAATGGAAGGAGAGCACCGTCCCGGTCACTTCGAAGGGGTTGTGATGGTGGTGCATCGTCTCCTGGATATTATTCAACCTGATTATCTGATCATGGGTCAGAAGGACCTGCAACAGATGACCATAATTCAAAGTATGATCCAGCAGTTAGATCTTTCAGTGGCCCTAGTTGGGCATTCCATCGTGAGAGAAGCATCGGGGCTGGCACGTAGCTCGCGAAATACAAGAATCAGCGATGAACTTAGACCCACTGCACCCATACTGTACAAGACACTACAATGGGCTTCTGAATCAAAACCCAGGCTTTCGCCCGAAGAGATCACAACCACGGCCATGCAACGGCTGAAAGAAGCTGGGTTTGTTCCAGAATACTTTACCATTGCAGATGCCGACTCTCTAATGCCTATTCAACACTGGAGAGAGACTGACAAGCCTGTAGCCTGTGTGGCGGCCTGGCTGGGAGATGTACGATTGATTGACAACATGCGTTTGTATGAGGCGAGAGTTGACGCTTGAACTATGAACTATTCGCACAGGACTCCCGTTACAAGTAAGGACCTCCGAATGATGCCAGTCTCTCCGTATTCCATTGATTTTGAATCCTTGCTTTCGGTACTTAGGAAGTGAGTTAATGATAAAATATTATTTTTGCCCGGCTATGTTTCTACAGATCTTTAAATCAAAAATTCACAGGGTAACCGTTACCGAAGCCAACCTCAATTATGTGGGTTCGATCACGATTGATGAAGACCTGATGGATGCTGCCAACTTGATGGAGGGAGAGCGTGTGCAGATTGTAAACAACAATAATGGCGAGCGTATAGAAACATATGTCATAAAAGGAAAACGGGGATCGGGAACAATCTGTCTGAATGGTGCAGCAGCCCGAAAAGCAGAGGTAGGTGACATCGTCATTATCATCTCCTATGCCTATATGACACCTGAAGAAGCCGCAGATTTCAAGCCCACATCCATTTTCCCGGATGAGAATAATCATTTGAGCAATTAGGCATTACGATTGAGAAACACGACCATTACCCTTCTCAAGATTCTGATATTTCTAAGTATCGGTTTAGGTATTCTCTATCTTCTCTATAATTCATTGAATAAGAAATTTCTGGAAGACTGCGCTAACCGGGGTGTGCCTCTTGAGGACTGCAATCTGATCGAAAAAGTATGGCTTGATATCAAATCTGCCAATCCTTTCTGGCTGTTGGTGATCGTTTTTTGTTTTTTCATCAGCAATGTGAGTCGAGCGTTAAGATGGCAGCAACTCACAGAGTCGATTGGATATAAGACCCGATTGCTCAATAACTTTCATACGATTATGTTGGGATATTTTGCCAATCTGGGATTTCCCCGTATTGGTGAGGTAGTGAGAGCCGGTTCGTTTTCGAAGTATGAGAATGTTCCTTTTGAAAAAACCATGGGAACAGTCGTCATGGACCGAACGTTGGATATGATTTGCCTGCTGAGCGTAATTGGACTGGCGTTCATATTGGAGTTTGATGTACTCTATGGTTATCTGAAAGAAAATGCGTCATTTGACATTATCCAGGTGCTGCAACAGCCCTGGTTCATAGCACTCGTGGTGCTGGGCCTTATCGGACTTGGTGTGGCATATGCCCGCTGGCATCAATTGAAAGAAATCCCTTTTGTGAGAAAAATACAGCAGCTCGTCATTGGATTTGCAGAAGGATTCGTCTCCGTGACCCGGGTAAAGAATAAGCCATTGCTGATAGGATACACCGTGACCATCTGGCTGATGTATTATCTCATGACCTACTTGTGCTTTAGTGCATTTGACCCCACAGCTGGTCTGGGCCCGCAGGCTGGTCTCATGATTTTTGTTTTCGGCAGCATTGGCATGGTTATTCCTTCGCCGGGTGGACTGGGCAGCTACCATGGCATGGTGATCGTAGGCCTGGTCTTATATGGCGTTGCCGAGGCAGATGCCTTTTCTTTTGCCATGATTATCTTCTTTACCATTAATATATTTGGTAATATTCTATTTGGACTCATAGCATTGCTCCTCTTGCCGGGGTACAACAAAAACTATGAACCCGCCAGGGCATGAAAATTGATGAAATAAAGGGAAAGATTGTAAAATTGCCTGACGCCACTTCAAAGGTCCGGGTATGGAAGCAATCAGGCGAAAAAATCGTGTGGACAAATGGGTGCTTTGACATTCTACACTTCGGTCATATTGCCTATCTGGCGGCTGCGTCTGATCTCGGT
Source organism: Bacteroidia bacterium (assembly GCA_030432855.1). GTDB lineage: Bacteria > Bacteroidota > Bacteroidia > Chitinophagales > Saprospiraceae > JABDMH01. The sequence goes on along the minus strand of JAUILM010000204.1, from coordinate 2,389 downwards.
TCGAAACTAGTGATCGGGATCAACTCCGATGTATCCGTCAGCAGACTGAAGGGACCTAGCCGACCTATTATAAACGAACAAACCAGATTGCTGAAAATTGCAGCCCTGGAGATGGTAGATTTGGTAATATGCTATGATGAGGAGACGCCACTACATTGCATTGAGCAGATCAAACCCGATGTGCTGGTCAAGGGTGGAGATTATCAGGTGGAAGATATCGTGGGATATAGAGAAGTCAAAGCATCAGGAGGTCGGGTCTGCACTATTCCCTTCGAAGCAGGTCATTCGACCAGTAAGATCATTCAAAAAATCAAAGAGGAGAAATGAAGGTAGGTGATATAATAGACTTTCTGGAAGAGATAGCGCCTTTACATCTGCAGGAAAACTATGACAATGCCGGGCTTCTCACGGGTCGGATCGACTGGGAGGCAACGGGAGCTGTGATCTGTCTGGATGCAACAGAACAAGTCATCGAAGAAGCCCAATCTCTAGGCTATAATATGGTAATTGCACACCACCCCATCATATTTGGAGGTCTTAAAAGCCTGACGGGCAAGCACTATGTTGAACGGGCCATAATTAGGGCCATCAAAAATGACATTGCCATTTATGCCATTCACACCAATCTGGATAATGTACTGGATCGAGGAGTAAATGAGGTGATTGCCCAAAAATTAAAACTGCAGGAGGTTTCGATCCTTCAACCAAAGGGTGACAATCCCGATATAGGTAGTGGTGCAATAGGATACCTGACTGAGGCCCTTCCATTTGATAAGTTTATCCCACATCTCAAAGAACAGATGGAACTGCTCGTCGTCAAGCACACCAAAATGGTAAAACCAGTGATCGAAAAAGTGGCCCTCTGTGGAGGATCCGGCCGATTCTTACTGGACACTGCAATTGAACAGGAGGCCGATGTTTTCATTTCCTCAGATTTCAAATACCATGAGTACTTCGAGGCGAATGATCAAATCACAATATTTGATATCGGACATTACGAAAGTGAAAAGTACACCATCGAACACCTTCATAAACTTTTAACAGGGAATTTTAGTAAATTTGCGGCCTGTTGCACAAAAGTGCACACCAATCCAATAAAATATAGCTAATATATGGCCACTAAGGAGAAGACTGTACCAGAGAGACTTTCAGATCTATACAAACTGCAAGAGACTGATTCTCAACTTGATCAAATCACCATTCTCAAGGGTGAACTGCCGATTGAAGTGAGTGATTTAGAGGATGAAATAGAAGGCCTGCAGACACGGATCAACAAGTTACAGGACTCTAAGAAAGAGCTGGAAGATAACATTGCGCATCATCAGAATAAGATCAAGGAATCTGAAGCACTGATCGCAAAATATGGTCGTCAGCTAGACGATGTGAAGAACAACCGGGAATACGAAGCCCTCACCAAGGAAATTGAACTACAGCGTTTGGACATTCAACTGTCTGAAAAACGAATCGGTGAGACGCAAGGTAGCATCACAGCCAAAGACGAGACACTGACTGCTGCTCAGGAGAGACTGGCAGAAAAGCAAAGTAACCTCGAGACCAAGAAGGTTGAATTGGAAAAAATCATCGCCAAGACTGAAAAGGAAGAAACGAAGCTACAGAAGCAGAGTGCTACTCAAAGAAAACTGATCGATGATCGACTGCTTAAGGGCTATGACCGGGTGAGAAATTCATATAGAAATGGATTGGCGGTTGTCACGGTTGAGCGAAATGCTTGTGGTGGTTGTTTCAATAAGGTACCACCACAGTTACAATTAGAAATAAGCCTTCAGAAGAAAATCATCATCTGCGAACACTGTGGTCGTATCCTGGTGGATGAAACATTGACAGGAAAGACCGCGGAAGCAGAAAGCTAGTTTTCACCACAAATCTCACTTTCGAAAGTAATAACTACCTTAAAGGCAGCGTAGTTAAACAAAAAGTCTTGCCTAGACTCTTACTACTTGTTATATGCTGTTTTCTACCGGGGATCACCTCGGCACTTAAATACTATGAGTATAGTGATAAGGCCCGGGAAGCCTATCAGTTGATCTTTGAACTACGGTTTGACGAAGCCCGAGATGCACTATTTAAGTTGCAACATGGTGAGCCGGATAATCTGGTGCTCCACAGCCTGAACAACTATATGGACTGCCTGGGTATATTCATTGGAGAGCAAACCAAGACCTACGAAACCCTCCAGAAGAATAAGGAAATTCGTCTTGAAGCGCTGCGCCAGGGAGATCCCGATTCACCCTACTATCTCTATGCTATTGCCGACATCTACCTGCAATGGGCTATCACCCGGGTGAAATTTGAGGACTACTTTCAGGCTGTGATGGAAATAAAAAGAGGCTTTGGTCTTCTGGAAAGAAATGACCGTAAATATCCGGAT
>JAUILM010000203.1 GCA_030432855.1 Bacteroidia bacterium | reverse complement strand
TAACATATTTTAAAGTTATTACTCATGGAGATATAATCATTCCAAATGATGAAGATACTTTTGGTATAGAGGTTTATGATATGAAAGAAAATAGAAATAATGTCAAAATGTTGCCTAGGTTTACATTTAAAGATGAATACAAACTATTTACTGGTTAAAATTATATATATTTTGTATTTCATAATAAGATATAATGTTTTAATATTGAAAAACATTGGTTTGATAAAAATTTAGATTTAATATCCTTAAATTTTGCGCGCCCACCGAGACTGGTCATGGCTATGAAGTCACCCTTCACATTTTTCTTTTTCACAAGTCGAGAAGCAGAAGACTCACCGCCATTCACAAATACCTCGACTATTTGTTTATCTACAAAAACCTGCAGATCTAGAAAATCTCCTTTAGTGTATTCATCCATTGGGATTTCCACTCCGTCTACATTTAATGCATTCCCACTCCACACAATGGCCAGCCCTGCGTCACCCGTGCTATCAGCCAGTAGGTTTATTCCACAAAAAGAGCTGGTGTGCAGATCCATCGTCACCTGCATTTCCAGTTGATTTCCCTGGATTTCATCCAACACATGAAATGCTGTGACCGATCCATCCACGGGTAAATCAAACGAAGGAATGGTTGTTTCCTTACCGCGTAGCTGTACTATAGATTCAACAGGTGTACTGATCAATTTCCCACTATCATCCAGACTTAATTTTCGGGGTATAGCGAAAGTCCCATTCCAACTGCGGTCCTCCAACTTGACGTCATCATCCGTAAAATACGGAAGGAAAGGTCGATCCCACCCCGGAATCCAGGCCATCACATAAAGATCACCCTTATCATCCAAAATGGTCTCCTGTGCATAGTAGTGATCGCTGTAGTCCAGTATGCCTTCACTTTCCGGAATAAATTTCAAAGTCTCCAGATTCAATTCACCCAGAAAATAGTATACACGGTCTTTAGGGGCATCACTGGAAGCCATCAATATCCATTTATCACCTATGGGTCTTAATTCAGGCACTTCCAGATTTCTTAATTTATGTTTGGGATAGGTGAACAATAGATCTTTGTATTCCCACTCGGTCAAATCCTCATTCATAGCTTCGAAGATGGGGACCGGCACATAATCCTCTTCAAGAAGGTCGGCACAAGCGATCATAAACGTGCGATCTTCCACCCTAAACACAAAAGGATCACGCCAGAAACCATCGAAGGGAGGCAATCCCGGATGGTCCAACGTGAGTACGGGATTCTTGCCCGGATGACTCCAGGACGTCAGATCCTGATCAAATTCCGCACGCCAAAACTTCATTTCACCATCCATCCCTACCGAGTAGAATGCGAGAGGACTACCTGACTGATCTACGATAGTCGAACCCGATCCGATATGATCTAGCCCCAGATCAAAAGCAGGTGTTACCTCCGGTGACTCATGGGTCCAGTGGAGTAGATCCGTACTCGAGGCATGGGCCCAGAACCAGCCTCCATACGAACCCCGGAAAGGCTGCAATCCATAGAAGATGTGGTACGCTCCCTGATAATATATGCCACCATTCGGATCTCCCATGCATCCCGAGGGTGGTGTCAGATGATATCCGGGACGATCCGGATCCTGGCTATGCTCACCGGACGTGGAAGAGAACTGCCGTTTGATATTGTCAGAAGTCAACTGCTGAGCGATCATTCCACTATTGATGCAGAAAGACAGTGCTAAAATCCAGAGAGCGCGCATATTCAGTTTGTTTACTGGTGAAGATAAACTAAAGAAAATCCCATACAAGGATGGACTGGGCTGTCCCTGCGGGGGCCAGGGTAAGAGGACATTCTACACTGTTCAATACACAGTATGATAAACCTCAAATTATGTTAAAATCAATGCTTATTACTTTTATGGCGTCAGTATTCCTGCTGATCGGTTATGAGCTTTCAGCATGTAATCAAAACTACGCATTCGTACTTCCCAACAAGCCATACATGGCTCCGGGCCAGGATATAAAGGTGAAAATTAGCGTCCCCACTGCCAATTTTGTCTCTTTTGTGGATCTGTTTGTGAATGGACAGCAAGTAGACAGGATTGAAGATTATCCCTTTTCCTGGGGCAAACCTTATGGTAAGAAGCTTCCATCCATTCTGCAAAATGCTGAGGAGGGCACCTATCAGATTAAAGTCGTGATCAAAGATGTCTGTGGTAGAAAACATACCCTGACAAGACAGGTGATTGTAAAAAGGGTCGTGGCGGTCTATCAACCCTACAAACCTCTTTTACCTTTGATCTCTACTCTGGAAAGAAAGTACCCACATAGTCAGATCATCGAATACAAATACAAGGGTCAGCAAATTTTAGGTGTAAAACGATGTGCAAGAGGAACTAGAATTACGTGGTTTGACAGGAAGGGAGTAGCTCTCGCTAATGTGTACCAATCCCAGGCAAGATTTGTCAAGAGCTGGGTCAATCGGTGTCAATAGAATAGATGACCGGGGTGAAATCCTAAAACGAAAATTGGGTAATCTTCATCCTAGTATTTCTCCCCCTTGTCATTCTTATAAAGACCATGGTCCTGATCTTATGCAGTCGCAATATTTATAGACGTAAATGCGAGCAACTGCATATTAAATTCCCACTGACCGATCATAACATATAAGCGACAAAGGATCCTTGTGTTTTAATTGTATGGATAAATGAATGAACAAGGTCACCGTATCGTCTTTACGACACTCCCGCTTACAGAGATTAACAGCATTAGGAATAACTCTAATATTACAACAAGTATGCCAATTGCTTAACAAATAGTATACGAAATTTTGTACCACATTGATCATGCACATCTCATTGCAAAAGAAATAAGTCAAATGTTAAGAGCAATATGTATCATTATACATATATAAATCGCTGGACTAAAAGATGATAGAATCCTTCTGGACTCATTGTATCTAGGAATTTTATAGTCTGAAAGGATTCTATCGTTATCTCATAGTCTACTTAAACACACTCGCTACTGCACTGTAGCAATTAGGATAACTTATTACTTACAAAGCACATGCCACTTTGTAACAAAAGTAACACATAAACGTGGTATCATTACTCGATTTATAGTGGATTATGACCCGAAGATCTTCACAATGCTATTTCATAGGACAAATACGTACCACAGAATTATATTCTAAAATAGAATTTCTATACGTTGATTTTATCCGAACTGTAGACGAGGAAGTCAAATAATATATGGCTCGGTCAGGATAGGTGAATTCGCCAATTGGATTGATGAAGTAAGTAAATCAAGGTATGAAACATGCTCTTAAAATTATTTTTATTTTTTCCTTCAACGATCCTAATCAGAGGTGAAATGACCATCACATTGTCAGTAAACCGCGATGAGTTATAACTTAATTAGTTTGCAAAACCATGATTTTCCAAAGTGTGTATAAGCATCATATCGTTCCCAAACGGGTAGTTGTTATATGCCACTTTTACATCAAGAGACAATTGTGCAATTGTCTCACACAGTACCTTGTAACAATAATTACACGTACAAACGGTCCGCCTAAACATATATCAGAGAAAGAGGTTATCTTACCTTCTTTTTAAAACCAACCGGTTAAAATGAAATTTAGATTCCTACTGACATTCTTATTTTGTACACATCTCTTACTGGCAGAAGATAGTACGGCTATTTGGAACCAGTATGAGCTTTCGTTTGAAAGCACCAGTCAATTGGATAACCCGATTTATGATATCAAAGAGTTCTATGCTATCTTTTCCTCACCCACTGGACGCGAAGTACGGGTTAATGGATTTTGGGATGGTGGTCAGAATTTTAAAATTCGGTTCCTGGCTGATGAGATTGGAGCATGGAGATATGAGACAAAATGCTCGAATGAAGGAGATCAGGGCTTACATGGTCAACAGGGACAGTTCATTTGTATAAAAAACACGAATGCACATGAAATCTACCAGAAAGGAGCTATTGAAAGGAGTCCCGGTGATTATTTCTTACGATACGCAGATGGAACACCTTTCTTCTTTGCAGGATGTACCGCATGGAATGGTGCGCTCAAATCGACGGAGGAAGAATGGGATAAATACCTGGATCATCGAATGCAAAACCATTACAGTGCTATTCAGTTTGTTACCACACAGTGGCGCGGTTGCGAAAAAGACAGTAGAGGAGAAGTAGCCTTCACCGGTAGTGGAAAAATTGAGATTAATCCATCGTTCTATCAACGACTGGATGTAAAATTTGATGAGGTTAATGCACGCGGTCTGGTGGCTGCACCTGTCTTGCTGTGGGCCCTTCCAAAAGGAGATGGTAGACATTTTAGTCCTGGATATTACCTGCCTGATGAAGAAGCCATCTTGTTGGCTCGCTACATGGTCGCCAGATATGGTGCACATCATGTGATCTGGTTACTAGGGGGTGATGGGACCTATATCAATGCCTACGAGCAGAGGTGGAAAAATATTGGCAGGAAAGTATTTACCGATTATCATCCGGGTGTAGTAGCGCAACATCCCGGAGGAAGTTCATGGATAGGGGAGGCTTATAAGGGAGAAGACTGGCTGGATGTAGTCGGATATCAATCCAGTCACAACAATGGAGAATGGGTCGTCAACTGGATAAATAAGGGCCCGATGGCGAACACCTGGGATGAATTACCTCCCAAACCCATTATCAACCTGGAACCCAACTATGAGGAGATCTTCCATCGGATTACCGCCACTGATGTTAGGAATGCATCTTATTGGAGCTTGTTTGCAACGCCTCCTGCAGGCATTACTTACGGTGCCAATGGTATCTGGCCATGGATACAATATGAAGGTGAGAAAATCGAAAATCATGGCTTGCAAAAAGATCTGAGTCCAAGTACATGGGCTCAAAGCATTGAGTTTCCGGGGAGCTTACAGATTGGGTATCTCTCAGCCTTTATACAATCTTTCGAATGGTGGTCGCTGAAACCGGCACCTCAGATATTAGTAGAACAGCCAGGTGACCTCGTGTATAACAAATTTATCTCTGTGGTTTCTGATCCAACGCGAAAGACAATCCTGGCCTACACGCCCAAGAAACAACCAATCAAAGTTCGAAATGAGAGAGGTAAAACATACAACGCAAGGTGGTTTGATCCTATTCATAATGTGTTTGTTGATCAGAAAGGAAATTTCTCTGATCAAACGCTGATCCTTACACCACCATCTGAGCAAGATTTTATATTGGTGCTCTCAAGTGTCCAATAGAGAGGGTGTTTACGAAATCCCTACATTTGATTACACAAATGTAAAAGGATGATATTCAAGAACCTGGCTGCCAATCAGGATATTTCAGATCAGGAATTCGATAAGGTTTACCCTGATTATATTCAAAATATATCGAGCTTACACTTTACGTCAGTACAGGTGGCGAAAGAAGCTTCGCACTATCTGGCCGAAAAGAGTTCAGACGTACTTGATATTGGAGCAGGCGTAGGAAAATTCTGTATGATTGGCTCCGTATGGACGCAAAGTAGATATGTGGGAGTGGAGCAGAGATCTTCCCTATGTGACATAGCAAACAACGTAATATCACGATATAGTTTGAATGATGTCGATATTATTAATTCGAATATTACAGATATACCTTTTCGGGATTTCCGTGCATTCTATTTTTTCAACACCTTTCTTGAGAACATCTGCACGGAAGATGCTATCGATCAATCCATGCCCGTTAGTATGGAACTATACCGGAAGTACTCAAATTTCGTCAGAGATCAATTGGATCAAATGCCCAGGGGAACCCGACTTGTAACATATCATAGTTACCTGAGAGAACTCCCCGAGTCGTATGTGCTCAAGCACACCTCAAGCAACGCTCACTTAAAATACTGGGAGAGAAGATGAGTGAGCTTTCGCAATGGGATGTGGCATTTTCTCGAATGGTGCAGGCTGGAGGAGTTTGCACAGTCTATTAGCTGTGGATTCTATTGCGTTAATCGTTATTCGTCATGGCGTTCGGAAGAGCATTGAATTTCCGATAGAAGAGTACAAGCTATAACTAACCTTACATCGCACCCAAGATATCTGAATGCAAAGATCTCAGAAGCGCCAAACCCTATTTAACATAATATTAATTATAGGCAAATTGTGCCCGGAGCTTTAGATGACCTAACATGGAGATTCCTTGCAAATAGCACACGGTTTACATCATGGATCTAGGAACTCAATGCTTAGATGAATGCATACACATCTTGTCACTAGTACTCGGAGAATAATTTCAAATCTTTGATTCTGAATCCATGTCCAAAGATCTGTGATTCACACCGACCCGCTCATTCATACTTTACAACAAAAGACCAATGTTAGGATTTAGACCTCGTATTTTCTCGCTTTTAGTATTCATCATCTTCGTAGTTGGATATTCTGCAAATGCACAAATTGTGGAAGTTGAAAGTACGACAGAAGGAATTGTATTCCCACGTGTCAATACAACTTCTGATGTAACGGCTCCCGTGGAAGGTACCGTAGTATATCAAACTACAGATCCGAAAGGTCTATATCAGTTTGACGGATCATCATGGAGTATCATAGGCGGTGCTGGAGGTGGCAGTGAATCTGAATATTTCCTGATGATTGGTTGGGTAAGCGGTGCTTCGAGCACTCGCTGGACGTTCTTAAATTCTGGGTTTAGTGGCTCTGAAGGAAATGCCCAGGTAATGATGCCCTTTGATGGAGTTTTGAAAAATTTCAGCATAAGGCCAGTTACAGTGGTCTCAGCTGGAGCTACAGCTACCTTTACGGTGCGAAAGAACTCCAGTGATACAAATCTCCAACTTTCCTTTGAGGATAGTGATGGTACCTCTCTTAAAGAAGATACGGATGAGGTGATAGTAAATAAGGGTGATCTGATAACTATCAGGATGGACGAGACCAGTGGTGTAAGTACTTCCACATACTTTGCGATCAGCCTTAAACTGGAATAGTCTTATTATAATCTCAGAAGCATTCATTTGGCTTATCCCAGTGAATTTTAGCGATCCAGATACTTCCGTCACTACCATATTTTTCGACACCCTCGGGTTGCATCCACTCAGCCGTGGTCACCCAGGTCTCATCAGGGCTTACATTCGTGACACCAAAATTTCCCAGTCTGGCACCTCGCTCCGGAACCAGTATTTGCTCTGTGTCACGAATCACGCAAAGTCTCTGAGGATCCACCTGAGCAATAAATAACGGAGCCCTGTGACGGAAAACATGATCATTGTTTGCACCCCTTCGGGTATACGTCAAATAAAGCGCCTCACTGTGAGTGACCCAATGTTGTTGTGTATTATAATTTCCTAACAAGCTACCATCATCAAACGTCCAGGGTTGGATGGGATCATAGGTCAGACCATCTTTACTACGTGTCACAAATCCCATATTATCATTTCGGATTGTGAGAAAATACTCTCCATTAAATCGCGTCAGGGACGGTTCATGCAATCCTCTTGTCTCATCGTCGATCGACATCTCATTCCCATGCAATTGATATGTAAGCTCCTGTCCGTTGAACATGCATTTCGTGACTGTCACTCTCGATGAGACTTCACCTTTAGGAATATAATATGTTGGGAGCAGTACCGTTCCGTCTTCTTCATCAAATCGCTGGACAGAGCCGGCACCTTCGAATGAGAATTTCTCCTGATCAGGCATGACCAATTTCTTTGCTTCGGTCCATGTATTTCTGTCAGGTATATATGTCGTGTACACTGTCGATCTCGGTCTTGGGAATCTCACCTTCCAATCTTTGGTATAGACGATCGAATGACCTGTAGACAAAAGTGTTTTTGTCTTCCTGTGATATAACGGATAAAAATCACTGGCAACCATGGGCCGTCTGATACCATCAATCATTTCAAAAGTGGGAAGGAGACTTTTTATTTCAGCGGGTTCTGTCCATGTTTTGCCCAGGTCATCAGTATAAAATCCCAATTTTGATTTAAAAACATCACTTCCGGAAATATCCAACGTATTCATTAATACGGTGACTTTGGGATTCCCATCCTTCCCAAGCTTCGGAATAATGCCGGCTCGGGGATGCGCCCAGCACTCCTGACCATTGAAGTGTTTAAATGGAGTAGAGCGAGATACGGAAAACGCTTTCCCGGATTTTAGATAGGTACCAAATAAATGCCCACCCGCCAGTCCGGGGATTGACAATAATGAGATCTTAAGAAATTCACGTCGATTATTCATGGATGAGCTATAAGATAGAAAAGTAACCAGGTATATATGGTTTGTAATACACTCCAAACTTTATTTTACTTCTTCCCATAAGTATTCATACCGTTCAATATTAGGAAACTGATCATTGACCTCTTTGTAGTCAATGATGTTAAAATACTGTTTGCCATCTCGCGTACGAAAGTATGGGACGGCATAGTGTCCATCCGTTACATTGGCTCGCTCCGCATTGTCCAGGACAGCCCAACTATCAATCTCCAGCGTTTCAGGGTTTAACCTAAACAGTGCGAGCTCCATAGGTCTTTTATCGTCAATAGTTCGCCAGTTACGACCCAACAAATAAAGATGACCATCTTTTGCAAATAATCGAGGCCTACCTATATGTGA
>JAUILM010000977.1 GCA_030432855.1 Bacteroidia bacterium | reverse complement strand
TCTCCGAATAGTAGGGGTAGTAGAAGATCATCATCAGCAATCACTGCATCATCCCATACAACCGATACTCTATGACCTGGCCAATGAGCCATCTGTAGATGGATATTATACCATTCACCTGATCCGTGATGCTGATCGGGATCTTCGAGAGTTGATTTCGTCTTCATTTTCACTTGCTTTCCCCGAAGCTGTTTTCGAACCGTTATTTGTTGACGAGTACTTTGATGCACAATATGCAATGGATGCTTCATTTGAAAAAATACAGTATCTGTTTACGGTCCTTAGTGTATTTATTGCAATTATTGGCTTGATAGGTCTGACATTATTACTTCTTCAAAAACGAGTGCGCGAGATTGGAATTAGAAAGATATTGGGTGCCAGTTTGTATTCGATTGTAGTGCTTTTTGGAAAGGGATACATTCGACTAATGATTTTAGCTATGCCTGTCGCATTCATTCTCGCATTTTACATCATGAAAAATTGGTTGAATAACTTTTCATTTCAGGTGTCAATCGATGCCTGGATTTTTATTAGTGCAGGTCTGGGCGCCTTTGGTGTCATCATGGTGACCATGTTATTAGTGACCTTCAGATCGGCCACCATAAATCCTATTGATGTCTTGAGAGACGAATAAAAAATAAAAGATGTTTAGAAATTATATACGAATCGCCTGGAGAAACCTCATTAAGAATAAAGCTCAGTCGATGATTCTTCTGGGAGGCTTGACAGTTGGTATGGCCACTTGTATTCTTCTACTGCAATACGTTTCCTTTCAACTGAGTTTTGATACGTTTCATGAGAAGAGTGCCCATATTTACCGCGTCATCAACGAGCGTTTTCAGAATGGTGAGTCCATACAGAAAGGTACCATCACATACCCGATGGTGAGCCCTGCACTAAAGGAGGATATTCCTTCCATAGTAAATGCAACACGGATGGCATACAATGGTGATGTCATTATTTCAAAAGGTGATCAGGTGGAGAAATTGGGGACTAATTTCTGGGTTGATGAACATTTTTTTGAGATGTTTGACTTTCCCATGTTGGCTCAGGAGAATGATCACATTTTTAGAAATGTAAATGAGGTGGTAATTCCATATGGTGTTGCCGATCTGTTGTTTCCAGAAAATAGAGGCGATTACCAGTCTGTCCTTGGACAGTCCATCTATCTGGATCGCTTTGATACTCCATTTAAGATCGTAGGAGTGATGGATGACATTCCGGGCAATTCCAGTTATCATTTTGATCTGCTGGTAAGTTATTCGACGCTGGTTTCATTTATGGGAGACAATGCGGATAATAGTAAGCAAAATTCAGATTTTCATCATTTTGTGGAGCTGGCCCCAGGCACTGATGTCGCAGATCTTACCAATGATTTACAGGAATTTTCCTTACGACATTTTAACGGCACGGAGGCAAGTGGCAGTGAAGAGGTGTTTACATTACAACCGTTGGAGGAAGCACATTTACACTCCAATCGCCTGGAATATGAGGTGGCAACCACGGCCAATGGAAATTCGGTTTGGGGGTTGCTCATCATTGCTTTCTTTATTCTAATTATTGCCTGGATAAACTATTTAAACCTGTCTTCTGTCAAAGCCATCGAAAGAAGT
>JAUILM010000202.1 GCA_030432855.1 Bacteroidia bacterium | reverse complement strand
AGCAGATCATGTCACGGAACGCATGTGGTTACCTGACCGGGGACAGGTAGGCTTTGGTATCAACTTTGCCGTACGTCTGGCTCCACCTGTCGACAGTGAAGAAAACAATGGCGTTGTGGGTGAGTTTTTCTGGGATGGAGCGGCCAGCACCTTGTTTTGGGTAGATCCTACCAATGAACTCACGGCGGTCATGTTGGTACAGTTGTTTCCATATGACAAAATCAAACTGCACAATCGATTTAGGGATGCCGTGTACGGGGAGTTTGAGTGACAGTTGGGCAGTCTGGCAGTTGGCAGTGTGGCAGTGGGCAGTGGGCAAGTCTGGCAGTTTGCAGTGAGCAGTGTGGCAGTTTGCAGTCCTGGGTACTTAAAGGCATCTAGTTCCATTTAGTGGGAAGTGCAATTAGTCCATCACTTGCCCTAGTTTATCGAAAAGTGATAATGGAACATGCGAAAGGGGATAAAAAATGCATTAATACGATGATTATTACTCCTTCAAAAAATCAATTATCATCATGCGAATTCTTAGTGTAGCCTTTGTTTTCAGTTTGATCCTTCCCTTCACTCTTGATGCGCAGTCCGCTGGATTTAATCCCCGTGCTATCGAGGATGCTGAGGAAACCAAGGAACTTTTCATCGAAAAGCATTCTAAGTTTCAGGACTACTTTGATGAGGCATATGGCTATGTCATTTTTCCTGCGATCGGTAAAGGTGCTTCTGGTATCGGCGGTGCATTTGGCAATGGTACCGTGTTCGAGCAAGGAAAAGCCATTGGGAAAGCGAAACTCACGCAAATCACAATTGGTTTTCAGTTTGGCGGACAATCGTACCGACAAGTCATCTTCTTTGAGACACAGGACGACCTTGAGCGTTTTAAGGAAAACCGATTTGAGTTTGCTGCACAGGCATCTGCCGTGGCCATTGAAGAGGGTGCTGCCGCAAATTTTGAATATACCGATGGAGTTGCCGTTTTCACGATTGTAAAAGCCGGCTTAATGTACGAAGCGTCGCTGGGTGGGCAGAAGCTTAAGTTTAAGCCGTTTAGGAGTCAGTAGGCGGTGGGCAGTCTGGCAGTGGGCAGTCTGGCAGTAGGCAGTTTTTCAGTGGGCAGTCTGGCAGTGGGCCGTTTTTTTCAGTCAGAAGTAGGCCCTGAACCACACAGCTGCAAGACTGAGGGCCAGGCACTGAGGACTGAAGGTATCTATTACTCATGCAACATGGCTTCTAATTCATCTAAATCAGCGTTTGCGGATAAGAAATCACTAGATTTTTCAGCCTCATTTGCTGAGAGACTTTTCATGACAATTAATGACCGTGAGCCCAAATGCTGTTGGCTTGAAAAAGAAACGGGAATACCGGAAGTGCCTGTAAAATTTTTAATGCTGGCAAAGGATTCCAGGAATGACTCTCGGGTTAAGTCCTGGCCGGCATTCTTTAATGCCTCCACAAAAACCTCCTGTAAGACAAATCCAAAAAAGGCAAAGGCACCCCAACGCTCATCCGGGTAGTATTTGTTAAATGCGGATCGATATTTTTGGATCATCGCATTGTCGGCATCATTGGACATGTACTCAGAAATAAAAGTGAAATACACGCCTTCCCAGGCACCCTTTGTGATGTCATACATAAGAGCGTTGTCGCTTAGAACAAAGGAGGAGAACCATTGGGGTTGGAAATCAATAACTGCGGAATTACCCAGGATGATAGCCGCTTGTCGGGGAAGAACCCAAAGGAAAACCGCTTCGGCACCCGAATCCTTCAACCTGGCGACATGAGAACTTAGATCACTGTCAGTAACCTCCACCGCGATCTCAGAGGCCAGTTCCAAATCATACTTTTGTAAAGTACTTTTGACGCCGACCAATCCACTTTTGCCAAAATCATCATTCTGATAAATAATACCGATTTTCTTTGCTCCCAGTTGGTCCACTGCCATTTCTGCCATGATTTGACCTTCATCAAAATATAGTGGGAAAATCGTAAAAATGTTTTCCTTGGCTGGATGGCTCCAATGGGAGACTCCCGACATGGGACTAATCCAGGGAACCTGATTGTCACTTAAAAAATTTGCGACTGCCATATTCGTGGCGGTGCCAATACCACCGGAAATGGCAAAGACTTCATCTTGCTGCACGAGTTCGCGGACCGCAGGTACTGTTCTGGAAGGGTCATAACCATCATCTTTAAAAACGAAGTTTATTTTTCGCCCATTAATACCTCCTTCCTCATTTATCATTTTAAAATAGGCATCCTGCCCTTTAATAATTGTCCCCCATAAGGCGGCAGGACCAGTCATAGGACCCCAGCAGCCTATGGTGATGGTAGAATCTGTGACACCAGTTGCATCTCCTTCACTGACAGTCTCACCACCTCCACAAGACTGAAATAAAAGTGTTGTTATAATTAAAAAGCAAATTGATTGGAAAACAAGGTTTTTCATGGCATTATCAGACTTATGGTTAATTATACATGCTTTCAATTTCTTCCCGAAATTGGTTGTTGATAAACTTTCTTTTGACTTTCATGGTTGGAGTTACCTCTCCATCCTCTACATAAAGTCTTTTCTCCAGAATGGTGAATTTTCTGACGGTCTCTACCCTGGCCAAAGATCTATTTACCTGCTCCACTTCCCGGTTTATTAATTTACGAATTTCAACGTTCTTTGCCAGATCAGAATATGCTGTATAAGAGATCTTGTGGTCGCGAGCGTACTTGTTGATATTTTCTTCATCAAGGACTATGATTGCGGACAGGTATTTTCTCTTATCACCAATTACGATCGCGTCATTGATATATGGGCTGAATTTTAGCATACTTTCGATTTTCTGCGGAGCAATATTCTTTCCGCCTGCTGTAATAATCAGGTCTTTCTTTCGATCAACAATCTTGAGAAAACCCTCATCGTCCAGCTCACCAAGATCACCGGTATGTAGCCAATCATCAGTGAATGCCTCTCTCGTGGCCTCCGGATTTTTATAATAGCCCATGGTGACCCCCGGATGACGTACCATAATCTCTCCTTCCTCTGACAGTTTTACAGAATCTGGGATGAGAGCCTTACCAACAGTGCCTAATTTGTACATATCTGGTCTAGAAAAGGAAATGATGCAAGAAGTCTCTGTCATACCATATGCTTCTGTGATAGGTATACCCAGCATATGATAAAATCGCAGTAGTGGGGGTGAAATGGGAGCTGCACCACTAATAGCAGAACGCATTCTGTCCATACCGATCATATATTTCAATGGATACAGTACGAACCAGTAAGTGATAAATCTGGCAATTTTCAGAAATGGAGAGATCCGCTCACCAGATGTTCTTTTATCATAAAAGCGATAGCCGATCTTTGTGGCCATAGCAAATGCCTTTTGATTTAACCAGGGGGCATCTGCCATCCGAATTAATACAGAAGACTGAAACTTTTCCCACACTCGAGGTACCGCATATCCGATAGTCGGCCGTATTTCGGTAAGATTCTGGGCAATGGTTTCCATACTTTCTGCAAAATTTATAGTGTATCCCGTAGTGAGATGCTGATACGCACTAAACATCCTTTCATAAATGTGACAAAGGGGCAAGAAGGACATGGTCTGATCGTCCTGGTTCAGATATTCCCTATTATTAATTTTCATGACAGAAGCGGTCCAGAGTAGGTTCTCGCTCGTCAGCATAACTCCCTTTGGATTTCCGGTAGTTCCCGAAGTATATACGAGAATTGCTATATCCGTAGGACATATATTTTGAATTCTGCTATCATGCAATTGGGGATCATTTTCAAAACTCTTTCTTCCTACAGCCATGAAATCATCATAATACATCAGCTGAGGATCCTGTAATCTTTCCAGACCTTTCTTATCCCAGTATATTACGTATCTTAATCTGGGCATCTGATCCCTGATCATCAACCATTTATCTACCTGTTCTTCATTTTCAGCAAAAAGAATTTGGCATTCTGAATGATCGAGTATAAATTGAAGTTGCTGCCAGGAATTCGTGGCATAGATTCCCACGGTTCGGGCACCTGCCATTTGAATTCCCATGTCAAAGTATAGCCATTCGGGACAATTCTCCCCAATGATGCCAACAAAAGAGTCGGGTTCGACTCCCAGAGATATGAGAGCATGCGCCACATATGCGGAATGCTTATAGTAGTCACTCCATGTGATTTCATGCCACAGGCCGTATTCTTTATGTCGCATGGCGATTTTATCTGCCCTCTTATGTGACAATTCACAGAAAGTGGCTGGAATACTTTTTAATTCTTTAGGATTTATTTCCATGTCCGCTTTCTTTTATATCGCTGATATCCCTTTAGAGACTCGATTTCTCTTACACCTAAATAAAACTCCTTTACATCCGCATTATCTTTCAATTCTTCAGCAGGACCGTTCATAACGAATCGGCCATTTTCCATGATATATACAGTGTGCGCCACCCGAAAAGTCATCTGTGCATTTTGTTCCACTAAGAGAATCGTTATCCCATCCCTATTTATTTTCTCAATAATTCCAAAAATCTCCCGCACCAACAATGGAGACAGGCCTAGAGAGGGCTCATCCATAATTATGAGTTTAGGACGACTCATCAATGCCCGTGCAATTGCCAGCATTTGTTGCTCCCCACCAGAAAGAGTTCCGGCCAACTGTTTTATCCGTTTTCTGAGGATTGGAAAATAATCAAACATATGCTCAAGATCACCTGCTACTGCTTTTGTATCTCTTCTGAGATAAGCGCCAACCATCAGATTTTCTCTTACAGTTAGCTCTTCAAATACTTCCCGTCCTTCAGGGACATAGGCAATGCCCAGGGATACGATTTTGTGAGTATCCATCCTATGAATAGGTTTATCCTGAAAAAGGATAGTTCCCTTCTCCGGCTGATCATCCAGCAAACCCATGATACTATTGAGAGTCGTCGTTTTTCCCGCTCCATTATTTCCTAGAATTGCGGTGATACGACCTTCTTCCAGTGAAAAAGATATCCCATTCAGAATCTTGATCTTGTCATAATATGTTTCAATATTTTTTACCTCCAAAAACATATCATCTCATTTTTTGATCAGTTTCGGGCTCACCCAAGTAGGCAGTGATCACTTCCTCATGATCCAGGACTTCATCCACGGTTCCTTCGGTAATCTTTTGTCCAAAATTAATGGCCAATAGACGATCCGATATGTCTTTCACCAATTGAATATTGTGTTCAATGACCACTAAACTTATTCCAAGTTCGTCACGTATGTCCTTAATCCAGAAGATCATATCCTGTCTTTCCTCATTATTAAGTCCTGCAGCGGGTTCATCCAGAAGGAGGAGCTTAGGTTCAAGAGCAAGTGCTCTGCCCAACTCAACCAGTTTCTGCACACCATATGGAAGAGAAAGTACAGGAAGGTTCCGATAAGCTTCGAGCTCCAGAAAATCAATAATCTCTTCGCACTTCCGCCGATGCTCAACTTCTTCTCTGGCGGCCTGGGACTTTCTAAAATTGAGAGCTGCAATCTGAAAAATAGATGCCTTCATTTTTAAATGTCGTCCCAGGAGCAGATTATCCAGAGTAGACATATGACTGAAAAGCTCAAGATTTTGAAATGTTCGGGCAATGCCGGCTGCAGCCACTTGCTCAGGACGGAAGTTCGTCAGCTTTTGTTCGTCCATATATATGTCTCCCGAGTCAGTTTTATACAGACCATTGATACAATTAAATACAGTTGATTTACCCGCTCCATTGGGACCAATAATCGAATATATTTCCCCCTTGTGCACTTCGAAAGAGAGATCCTGTACAGCCTTTACTCCACCAAATGATTTACTGATATTTTTCACCTTTAAGAAGGTCATACTTTTCTGATATAGTGTTTTTGAAAAAGACCGGAGGGTCTGACGAAAAGTACCAGCATGATAATACCGAATGCAACTATGGATTTAAATTCAAGTGATACATAATAACCAAATAGATTTTCGACAAGACCCAGAAGAAGCCCTCCAATGACTGCTCCTGGCAAACTTTCTAAGCTACCAAGTACGGCTGCGGCAAATCCCTTGATTAGAGGATCCCACATCATGGTTGGATCGAGTGTAGCTACCGGTGCTACCAGTATACCCGCAATAGCACCGACGACTGAGCTAATCCCAAAAGAAATGCCCAGGATACGGTCGGTAGGAATCCCATTAAACTTTGCGGCTTTGACATTTTGTTGACTGGCACGCATTGCCAGTCCAAGCTTGGTATGGTTTAGTAGTATATACAACCCAGCCATCACAAATATGGCTATGATAATAGAAGCCAGATTATGCTCAGTAAGCACGAAACTTTCTGTTCTTATCAGAATTTCAGTTTCGGAAAAAGGGAGACTAAACGTGCGTTGATCGCTGCCAAATTTCCATCCAGCCAGACCAAATAAGACCAGTTGAAAACCAAGGGTGATAATAATAAAGCCCAAAAGGTTGGGTTCTTTTGCCCTCCGAATAAACAGAAATTCAAAAATAAATCCCAAAAGAAAAGCAAAAAGGAGTGTACCCGTCAATGCTATAGAAAATGGATAGCCGAAAGTAGTGAGTAAGAGGAAAGTAATGTAAGTGGAAAACATGGACATTTCCCCCTGAGCAAAATTTGGAATTTCAGACGCCTTATAGATAAGATTCATCGCAAGAGCAATAAGAGCATAAATGCTTCCGGCAACCAACGAATTTATGAGCAGCTGTGTAATCATTGAGTAAATATTAAAATGGCCAAAGTCTCCAGTATCTCTTTACACGGATCCACAGACCGTTAATTCCCAATGGCTCAAAAAGTATGACTGCAATAAGTATCAGACCCGTGAGCACCCATTTTATATTAGCAATACCCGATGGATTCATGAAGGCATTGGAAAACCCGGAAATCAAATCGCCAATTACCGGGAGGTCAACGATCTTATCGAGCTGGAGATTTAGAAAGGTCATGACCACCGCTCCTAGTACAGATCCTGTGACACTACCCAGACCTCCCAGTACCACCGTAGCAAGAGATAGAACTGACATCATTAAAGTGAAAGCTCCCGGTGTCAAAAATTGTAAATATAGGGCCCACAGACAACCTGCAATTCCAGCAAAAAAAGCACTAATGGCAAAACTAAGTGTCTTATAATAAGAGAGGTTGATTCCAATGACCGATGCTGCAATATCACTATCCCGAATCGCACTAAAGGCCCGACCTATTCGGCTTTTCAGGATATTCTGAGCAAAAAAGATCATAAAAATGGTAATCAGCAAAAAAACATAGTAGAGGGCTTCGTCATATTTCAATCCAGTCCAGCCCAACTTAATTCTGGGAATACTCATCCCCATCCTTCCACCGAAAACATCCATTCGACCAATGATGACCATCACCGCCAAACCAAAACCAAGGGTAACGATTGCCAGGTAAG
Organism: Bacteroidia bacterium; assembly: GCA_030432855.1. GTDB lineage: Bacteria > Bacteroidota > Bacteroidia > Chitinophagales > Saprospiraceae > JABDMH01. The sequence continues at coordinate 1,222 of JAUILM010000202.1, read as the reverse complement.
GACCTTCCAAACGCAAGGATGGTATTCCGAGAAAAGCGCCAACTAGTGCAGTGATCAACCCGGCCAATATCAACGTAAAGACAAAGGGGATCCCTACCTGCAAGAGAAAAGCCGTTGTGTATGCACCAATAGCGACAAAGCCTGCATGCCCCAGGGATATCTGACCGGTATTCCCTACTAGAATGTTCAATCCTAATGCAACGATGACATTCAGCGCCATCAAATTCAGGATGGAGAGATAGTAGGTCTTAAACAAAAAGGGGAAGGACACTAGCGTCAGGATGAGAACCATTGCCCAGAAAGCACTGGCCCGGTTCCTGAAGAATTTTACATCCTCAAAATATTCCTTCTTGAGTTTCACGGTTTTCTAGAGTTTCCTTGATTGAAACAAGATCCGATAGATCGCTTGCTTGTTTCATTAATATACTGAATGCTTCTCTAATTCTCTCATATTCAATCAGATTTAGTTTTGTCGAGTTTGGAGTTAGAAGCCGGCGGTGTGGCAGTGGGCAGTGGACAGTTGTGGCAGTCTGGCAGCGAGCAGTGTGGCAGTGGGCAGTCCTCCAGTGGGCAGTGTGGCACGGCGCAGTCCTCCAGTGGGCAGTTGTGGCAGTGTGGCAGTGGGTAGAGTGGCAGTGGGCAGCTGTGGCAGTGTGCAGTCTTTTCAGTGTGGCTGGGCGTAGTCCTTCAGTGGGCAGGAGGCAGTCTTGCAGTGGGCAGTGTGGCAGTGTGGCAGTCTGGCAGTCTGGCAGTTTGGCGGCGCGGTTTGGTTTGATATTCGTGAAACTAATCTTGTAGTGGGTTGCGTGGTCCAAAAAAGATTATTTGCATTTCTAAAAAATTAGTGCATATCTTTACCTCCAGAAAATGTTCTTTTAAATAATTTCTTATCAAGAAAAGCTGAGGGATTTGGCCCGATGACGCTTTAGCAACCTGCTACTTAGGTAGAAAGGTGCTAACTCCAACTCCGACAAGGAGATAGATAAGTGATGATGTCTGAAGTATTTTTCTACCTCCGTAGATAAAAAATAATAAGGCTCTTCTGCTTATCAGGAGAGCCTTTTTTTGTGCTCTTCCTGATGCGGCTCTTGATAATTTTTTAAAACCATAAAAAAGTAAATCATGAGCAACATTACTGACATTTTACATGCTATCCCTGCTGACCCCCTTACGGGTTCTATTACCGTACCTGTATACCAGACGTCAACCTTTGTGCAGGAAT
>JAUILM010000976.1 GCA_030432855.1 Bacteroidia bacterium | reverse complement strand
TCCTGAAATGGTTTATCAATGTCAGCAATGACTTCCTTGCTAAAACTTCTGGCGTTCTGCACATTTTCACCCATCGTTTTTCCATTGACGGTTATGACATCATTGTGGATATGATCACGGAGTTGACTGATGACCGCAGGCAATCCACCGGCATAGTAGAAGTCTTCCATGAAGTACTCTCCAGAAGGTTGGAGATTAGCCAATAAAGGGATTTGGCTTCCCAGTCGGTCAAAGTCATCTAACTCAAGAGGCACTTCCGCTCTACCCGCTATGGCAAGAAGATGCAGCACAAAATTGGTAGATCCTCCAATAGCGGCATTAATCTTGATCGCGTTTTCGAAAGCTTCACGTGTGAGTATCTTCGAAATCGTAAGCTCTTCCTCTACCATTTGTACGATTCTTCTTCCGGATAACTGAGCTAATACCTTTCGTCGTGAATCTGCAGCAGGTATCGCTGCATTTCCTGATAAAGTTAAGCCCAGTGATTCCACCATGCATGCCATGGTGGATGCTGTACCCATAACCGCACAATGACCACGACTACGACACATACAAGCTTCCACATCCCGTAGTTCTTCTGCTGAAAATGTGCCTTTGGTAACTTCATCAGCATATCGCCAGACATCAGAAGTTGCAATGTTTTTACCCTCATATTTACCAGTAAGCATGGGACCACCCGAGACCACCAGTGTGGGTATATCAACACTGGCCGCACCCATGACAGAGGCAGGTGTTGTTTTATCACATCCACAGAGCAGAATAACGCCGTCAATAGGATTCGCCCGAATGGACTCCTCCACATCCATACTCATCAAATTGCGATATAGCATAGCTGTGGGCTTTATAAGCGTTTCACCCAGTGACATCACTGGAAACTCTAATGGAAACCCTCCAGCCTGCAAGACTCCTTTTTTCACTGACTCCGCCAATTCTCTAAAATGAGCATTACAGGGAGTCAATTCGGACCAGGTATTACAAATACCAATAACAGGCTTAGCCTTAAATTCATCATCGGGAATTCCCTGATTTTTCATCCACGCACGATAGATAAATCCATCTCTACCTTTTTTTCCAAACCAACCCTGTGATCGCAATTTTTTCATTGTGTTCTTTCGATTTACTTCAAATTTGTTTAAAATTTCGGGCTATCAAGATAAGAATACTCACCTGGAATACGCCAGATAAAAACGGATTAATACATGGACAAATCTTATAAAAGTGTAGTTCACCTTTCGGACTTACAAATGGAGCATGGAGAGGGGCCCTTATGGGACTTTAGAAATCAAATTCTCTATTGGGTTGATATCATGAAAGGACTCGTATATTCACACAGTAGCGTCAGTGATGAGGTTTCCATCTATGAGATCGGCCAACCCGTCGGGGCAATAGGCCTGGCTCATGATAATCACCTTGTACTCGCAATTGAGCGTGGATTTGCCATATTAGATCTAGCCACAAAAGAGGTTAAGCCTTACCCAATCACTGGATTGACAGAGAAGGTAAGAATGAACGATGGAAAAGTTGATCCCCTGGGTAGATTTGTCGCAGGCACTATGGATTACAATGAATCCGATCCAATCGCCCATTTATATCAATTTGATGCGTCTTCTCAAATCGAAA
>JAUILM010000975.1 GCA_030432855.1 Bacteroidia bacterium | reverse complement strand
CGGGAAATTTCGATACGGGCAAGATATTCAGAATCTCTTTACAAACTCAGGAAGTTGATTTGATGGCCCAGACAGCGGGTGTAGGATATTTGACAGAAATGAATGGTGCTCTCTATGCTACGATTTTCCGTGGTCATCAAATTGCCCGAATCGATTTTAATGGAACTGTGACCATCCTCTCTGGTCAGTCGATACCTGGACAAGAGGATGGATCTCTGGAGCAAGCTACATTTTCAAATCCCAATGGTATTGTTGCAGACGCAATGAATACTACTTTGTATGTAGCCGATTGGGGCACACCCAGAATTTCAAAAATTCAACTTTGAGTTTAAGACCTGGTTATTCATAACGACTTGCCGGCTGTATCAAAACCTTTAATTGATAGTGACTTCTCCTAGAGATTACGACAGTGCCTTTAAGGATTTTTTGACTTTTTAGTATTGGCAACTTGTTTATCTCGCTACAAGGAATATATTGTCGGAACCTTACATTAGGTGTTACGTCGATCGTCTGAGTTTACATGTCGAGTTCATTCCGCATTATGCAATTGAAGTTCGGATTTTAATAGATGATTCACGGTCCTTCAGAACCGATTTTAATCTTAAAATTGTAGTTTACCATGCTATTTTAAATCTATAAATACTCTACATGAATAAAGATCAACTAGATAAACTCAGGCTAGACCTTTCCCTTCGAGTCAAAAATGGAGTAGATTTTATAATAGCAGCCACCATAATCTGGGCTGCCATTGCTTATGTATGGACTTTATCCTTTTCCTCTTACGACAAGAGTGTCTTGACCTTTATTGTAGGTGCCTTTATGTTGCCTCTGGCGTTTCTGCTTTCGAAAGTACTCAAAACCCAATGGAAAATTCCAGACAATCCGCTACAACCATTAGGTCTGTGGCTAAATTTTGCACAGCTATTTTATTTTCCGTTTTTAGTGTTTATTCTGCTAAAGTATCCCGATTATTTTTTGATGTCATATGTCATTATTACGGGTGCGCATTTTTTTCCCTATGCATGGTTGTATGTTGAAATAGTTTATGCAGTTTTTGCCGGCATTATATCTATAGGATCACTCCTGCTAACCCTATCTCTGGATTTGGATCAGACGTACCTCCTGGGAGTATTTATGTCAGTGATGTTATTTATCCTTGCCTGTTTCATCTGGTTATCTTTTCGTAAGAAGTCCAGGGCTGCAGATCTTCAATTTTGAATCAATAGATTGGCATTGGGCGATATAATAAAGTTTGCTCCAGGATCCACAGTTAATGTATTTCCTAAACCTGTTTCAGTCGCATTAATTGTCAATTGAACGCCGGATGGAATAACCACCTGATCACATTCGGTAGGAAAGCGACCCAAACTCCAATGACTGGGATCCTCTTTCCAGAATCCGGGAGAAGGTCCAATATAGCTGTTCGTACTATGTGAATCACAAAAGGCTCTTACTCCATAGTGTGGAAGGGCAACGCCTCTTTCATATGCACCCAGATCTGGATTGGAGCCATTAAAATTATCGTTGATGGAGGGAAGAATTATACCTGCATCTACTGCGTTGCAGCTGGCCAGGAGGGTATTATACTCGATGTGAAAAGAGTCCACTGCACCGCCGGGTTCCACCG
>JAUILM010000201.1 GCA_030432855.1 Bacteroidia bacterium | reverse complement strand
GCAACTGGGACGACTGGCAGGTAATCATATGTTGCAGTTTAATGGTACTGCTGGGATATGGCGCCGACAAACAATCAATGAAGCCGGTGGATGGTCAGATGATACGCTCACTGAAGATCTGGACCTTAGCATACGGGCTCAACTAAAAGGCTGGAAGATAAGGTATCTTGAAGAGGTGGGATCACCCGCGGAATTGCCTGCGGAAATGAGTAGCTTCAAATCGCAACAGTATCGTTGGATGAAGGGTGGGGCTGAGACAGCAAAAAAGATGCTCCCGACAGTATGGAGATCCTCTATCCCACTATCCAGCAAGGTTCATACTACCTTTCACCTACTGGGAAGCACCTTATTTGTCTTTGTCTTTATGCTGGGTATATTGAGTGTACCCCTTTTGTTTGCTTTAAGGCAGGTGCAGGTAAATTCCGGTGTCTTTTCCATCTTTATCATTGGAACACTTTCCATTATTGCCATATACTATGTGGCAAATGTGACGAATCCCTACACCAATCCTGACAAGAAGATTGCTCGTGATGTAATCAAATTTGTATTCCTGTTTCCTGTTTTTCTAGCCATGTCAATGGGATTATCTTTGCATAACTCGATAGCTGTCCTTCAGGGATATATTGGTAAGAAGACCGCCTTTGTTCGTACACCCAAATTTGATATCCGTAGTCTCAAAGACACATTCAAGAAGGGACAATACCGGACCGGCAAACTGGAGCTCACAACCATTTTGGAGGGTCTATTATGTCTCTACTTCATATTTGCCATAGTGCTGGGAATTTACCTTGGTGATCGGTCCATGATATTATTTCATGCTATGCTAGCCCTGGGCTATGGGGGCATTTTCATATATTCTATCAAACACTTGAAGATAGGATAACCTTGAAATACCTACTCCTGAGTCTGTGGTTGCTATTTATTTCTCTTCTGGGGTATATACCCAGCCAGGATGACATTCTCCTCATTCTTGCATTATATGCTCCACTATTTGGTCTGTATATCCTCACATATCGCATGTACAAGAGCCATGAAGACGTCTTGTTTTTTGTTTTCGGAGCGGTGCTTTGCCGTGCCGTACTTTTGTTCGCATTTCCCAATCTATCGGATGACATTTATCGATTTCTCTGGGACGGACATCTTATTACAGATGGTATAAGTCCCTTCTTACAGACACCTTCACAATATTTAGAGAGTTTGGGAAATGATCCGGGTAAATATGGTCTCCTCTATGATCGCTTAAATTCACCCGATTATTACTCGATATATCCGCCAGTGTGCCAAATGGTCTTCAGTGCCTCTGCATGGATATTTGAAGACAACCTATTCTGGTCAGCGGTATTCATGAAATCTATCTTCCTGATATCCGAGACTATAACCATCTATTTCCTGCTCAAGTTGACGCAATTGCTTAGACTTCCCCAACGGCGGGTTCTTCTATATGCGCTAAACCCACTAGTTATTATTGAACTTTGTGGCAACTTACACTTTGAGGCTATCATGGTGTTATTCCTTGTCCTTGCACTGTGGACGTTTGTACGCCGACGGTACAAGCTATTTGGCTTTTTTATGGCTCTTTCGGTGGGGGCCAAGCTCCTACCTTTACTGTTTTTACCATTTTTCCTAAAGAGAATGCGACTAAGGGATTTGGCAGCCGCCGGAATCACTTTCTGTGTCACGCTTCTGCTTTTGTTTTTACCCTTTATTGATCAGGAGCTGATCCGACATCTATTCGCCAGTATAAATCTTTACTTTCAGAAATTTGAGTTCAATGCCAGTATCTACTATTTGGTGCGCTGGATTGGATTCCAGATTAAGGGCTATAATGTGATTCAGACAGCAGGTCCATTACTTAGCCTGGCCACCATGGGTATCATACTCTATATGGCTTATAAGGAGCGTACCAGAGGATTTAAAACCTTGCTTGAGTTTATGCTACTGGCTTTTAGCTGCTATCTGTTCTTTGCCACCACCGTCCATCCCTGGTATTTAACGATTCCGATCCTATTGTCTGTCTTCACCTTTTATCGGTATCCGATGTTTTGGAGTGGTCTGATCTGCCTTACGTACGTAAATTATGCCTACAACCCCTATCATGAAAATCTATGGGTAGTAGCTCTGGAGTACATGGTGGTCTATCTGATCTTCCTAATGGAAGTGTTCAAGTTTCCTCTAGTGCCTATCCTTTTTACAATTACCAATTGGATCTTAAAACGGTTGGGATTCAGACCTCTGATTCAGGGGAATAAAAAAAATGTGCTACCAACTGAATGATAGCACATTTCTTTGAGATTTTATGACGAGCTATTAATAGCTCCACAGATCATGCTCGAAATTAAATATCGACGCTTTGATCTTTTCTGATTCTAACAACCTTTGTATACCACTGGCAAGGTCATCACCTCCCAACGATGGATAATCTTCCAATCGATAGTCATTCACGTTAGACTCCTTATAGATGTAGCTTGAGAAAGGCCGCATCTCAAAAAAGTCTTCCCATGAAAGGGGATTTGCATCATTACCAGGGATAAACACCTTCTGTCGTGCCAAATACTCTCTAGCATCAGGATAGTAGATCCAAAACATGGGCTGTTCGAAAAGAAACTCACCTGTTGTCTCGTCGTATACGTTTCGTACAGGAGCGATTCCAAGAATTCGAACTTTCATGGTAGAGCTCTCCTCATCAAAAAACCAGATTTCTTTTATCCTGAATCGTTTGATGTCTTCGAAATTAATCTCGTTTTGTACGATGGTCATTTCGTCTTCATAGGTGTCAGGATTGGTCACAAATGTAGTGTCGATACTGAATAACATACCATTGAGGTCCTCCTGAGTCATCGGAGTCTTGAAAGTCTCTTCGGCATATGGTGTAAGATCACCATTTTCAACTCCATCCACCATTATAGTAAAGAAGGGAGCTTCTGGGTAGGAAAATGGTGTATTCATTTTCTCTCTAATATCCAGTACTCTCCATATACGTTTTTCCCAAAATAAGTCCGCTTCTCTGACCGGCTCATAAGGCAGGACAAAGCGCTCATTGAGAATTCGTTTCTGTACAATATCATCGAGTGGTGTGATGATTACTTCTTCCAATTCCTCCGGAGCTGAAGATTCTGTTACAATTTCTTCAGCGATCTGACCCATCAACAATTGAGATGTGCCTAGTCCGAGAAGAAGAAGAAATAGTTTTACCGCTTTCATACTACAATGGTTGTTATGTTATTGTATCTTATAAACTGATGATGGCAGCGTTCTATTGGCTACATCACCAGGACATTTACATTTTATGTTGTCAAATACGTAGATGTCGCCTGGTTTTGCCATATTGATCAGCTCCTTGGATCTTGCATCAAACTTTCCACCTTTATTGGTGTTGATTACAGGATCTTCACGCTTTGCGGATCGGATCAACTGGAAACCTACTACATTACATCTGGCATCAAAATCAAAATTATCGAGTGTTGGAATAAGTGCTTGCTGCGCTCGCATTTCTCCGTTGCCAATAGCACCACCCACTTTTCCACTTAAAGTTGGTGTGGGATCAGGAATACGCTTCACACGAAAGTCTTTAGCTACAGTGATACCAGGCGCAGAAACGTTCACTTTGGCAAACTGACCAGCAGGAGTCTGCTTCTTCACATTGACTACAAAACCTCCATCAGCGCGCTTGATCGATCCTTCACCAGCTCCACTCATGCTCACTTTCAGATCATTAGATGATACCCCTGCCGCTGAAATCTCGATAGGGTTGTCTACACCGATGTAGAATACGTTCATCTTTGTTGCTGAAACAGATACTGAACGCTCACCTACTTCATACTCAAATGATCGTGTGTAGGTATTAGTTTCTCCTGTCACCGGGTTGGTCACCGTGATGTCAGCGTTATAGGTCTTTACACCTACACTGCTAGCGGGAGCAGACCATTTCGCTACACCATTTTCGTCAGCTCGTACCGGCGATCCGTTGACCCGAATGCTTACACCTGTGTTAGATGCCTGAGAAGCAGATGCACTCAAGAATACTTCAGTCTCATATGTTTCGCCTTTAATCACATACGACCGTTTAGGCGCAGAAACTACAGTAAACTTATCAAGTACAATATCTTCACCTCCCACTTTACCCATCAGATAGTTAAGAACCGCAGATTCAGTAGATTTTGCATCATTCTTAAACTTGCTGAAAATGGGCAATGTCGCGGCAAGAGGCATCTGACGGAAGTTGAAAGACTCCCAGGATGCATTTTTCTTACCTTTTCCGTGTCTCCAGGTTTCGTCGTCGATTACCAAAGACATCTCTTGTTCAAATGTAGCTCTGTCATCCTCATCAATGAGCTCCAGAAACTTACCGCGAAACTCTTCAATTTTCGCTTTCAGCTCTGCACCTCTTCCTTCTTCAACGAGAAGACGAGTAGTTACATCTTTGTTCTTCTTACCTCGTAGTTCACGAACACCTTGCACTTCCACATAATCACCTTCATCATGTGATCCACTTTTATCACCTGCTTCATCAATCATGGTGTTCACCATACCATCTATGTAATCAGAGAGTTCTTTACTGAGTTGTCTGGCGGGTGCCACACGCTCAGCATAGACTTCTAACTCCTTTTTCTTCTTTGCACGTTCTTTGATGATATCTGGTAGTTTACCGTTTGAATCATCCAATGATTTATTGGATGCAGTCAAACCCTTGTCTACTACTTTGAATGCGTTAAATATTTCCGCTGAAACATTCAAGGCAAGCAAAGCAGTCAGCACCAGATACATAATGTTGATCATCAACTGACGTGGCTCCTTAGGAATTGCCATATCTTATGCTTTTTTTGTTTTTAACTAAATGAATCTTTGCTGAATCTTACGCTTGTCGTGACACTGGATTCATAGCATGCAGCATATTTCCATATACTGTATTCAATGATCCGAGGTTACGATTCAATGCTGTCATGTGCTCACGATACTCTTTGGTATCATCCACAGTGTCATTCAATTCAGCCATTGCCTCATTTAATTTAGTGTAGAAGTTGTTCATAGTTTTCACCTGCTGTGCAGTGTGGGAGAAATCAACTTCTTGTAGGGATTTTAGGGATCCTAAGCTCTTTGACATAGATCTCAACTCGTCCAACATACCGGACAATTGAGTTTCTACTTTCTCACCGTCTAATTGTTTAGATGCTACAGCACCGTTAGTTGCTTTACCACCAATGGGGGCAAGGTTTGCGGAGTAGTCTCCAAGACCTGGGTACAATTTATCCCAGTAATAGTCTTTTTCTGGGGGAAGAAGACCTAACATTAAGAACAGGATTGCCTCAGTGACCAGACCAATTGTGATAGCCGGACCACCCCAGGGCTCACTGTTAATTTTACCTAAGGCACCAATCATTACTAAAGATGCACCGACACCGATAATGAGGTTCTTCAGGTATTTAAACCAATTACTCTTATAGAAAGCCATCGTAAAAACCGTTTTTAAAAATTAATGAATAAAAGAAAACCAATATCTATTACGTAAATAGTATTAAACTTAGTGTGTAATAATCGGGAAGGTTTTCTTGTGAGAAGGATATTCCAAGGGTACCGATGCGATGGGACACGAAGCATTATATTAATGTCCACTTAAAAACTCCTGCATCCCAGGATTCACTTTGAATATCTGCTTATTGCCTATTTGAAGTCGTTGATGGATCGACCCTGGAAGGGTAGAACACATCTGAAGCCTATGTATGATTTAGTGGTATCCTGAAACTCCCAGTGTCGGGTACTTACCTGCAAGAAGTAAGCAATATCTTTCCATGATCCACCTCGGATTACTTTACGCTTGTATGCATCCGGATCATCTTCCAATGCCTCATACTGAATGTCAGGATTCATATCGTGCATGAAGGAGTAGGCGTTTTCTACAAATGCACTGCTCGTCCATTCTGATACATTTCCGGCCATGTTATATAGACCGTAATCATTGGGATAGTAAGCATCTGCTTTCACTGTGTATTGTCCGCCATCTTCAGGGTAGTTTCCACGGCCTGGTTTGAAGTTAGCCAGCAGACATCCCTTAGCATTACGTACATAAGGATCTCCCCATGGATACATGGCATGCTCATGACCACCTCTTGCTGCATATTCCCACTCGGTTTCGGTAGGTAATCTAAATTCGTCGCCAAACGAATTTTCTTTCGCTCCATTCCAGATCAAGCTTCTCCAGTTACAGAAAGCTTTTGCCTGAGTCCAATTGATCCCTACAACAGGATAATCGTCATATGCGGGATGTGAAAAATAATTCTTGGCAATGGGATCATTGTAGGAGTAGGCAAAGTCTCTAATCCAGCATAAAGTATCAGGATAGATTTTTGTCTTCTCAGTTCTGATAAAGGAATTTCTTGGAGATCGTCCACGATCACTGGCTGCAGCTTTCATGTCGATCCATTGGTAATTATATACCATTTGGCCTGCATCGAGTTCCTTCTTACCGGACAGCATGTCGTCTCCCTGGTAATAAAGATCTTCGAGTGTTTCATCAGCCCAGTCAAGCTCCAGTTCCCAATCTATTTTTTCATTTCCATAGTCATCGGTGATAAAGTCACCCATGATGGTGTGTGCGATAGAGTCTCGTACCCAGAAGACAAACTGGCGATACTCGTTGTTAGTAATCTCCGTTTCGTCCATGTAGAAACCATTGATTGAAATGGTCTTTGGTCTTCTGATGTAGTATCGGCTCACATCTTCGTCGCCACTTCCCAGTTGAAAGGTGCCCGACTTGATATATACCATGCCGTAGGGAACATCTGCTTTCCATTTGGGGCGATCCTGAACTCCGATGAGGTCTCCTCCCACATTGTTACTCCCACAAGATGGTAAGAAGACTGAGAGTACCAATAAACTAAAAAAACATACAGCTAATCTTTCCATTACTTTTTTACCTGTTTGCAGCTACCTTTGAGAATTTGTAAAGATAATTTGATTCGTATAATATTCAAATCAATCGGAATGTGACTTCCAACTGTGGGCCTCATACTCCAACCCTAACGTCAAGAACCTTGCCAATATTTTTCAAAAAATAGAATTTAAAAGCAAGTTTTTTACGTCTCAAAACCGGGGATTATAAATGATTCTCTCCGGTCTTCCAACGCCGATCGGTTTAGCAAGATTGTACTGCACCAGTATTTCGTGTGTGCCCTCACTGTAGGTCCGTAATGCCGATAATGTGATATCGTATGCATAACTTACTCTCAGGTGATTGCTTAAGGTAGCTCCCACGAATAATGCCAGTGCATCAATAGTCTTTGCACTATAGCCGCGGAATACTAAGCCACCAAAGTAAATATCCTGATAGTCTACTTTAGCCCCCACATCTATCTGGGTCTGTATACCATCGGACTTTGCAAAGATGGCTGGATAAACCACGATGTCATCATTGATGGGATAAAGTGTCTCAACAAAAGCATTGTAAGTACGTTTCAGGCCGATAGAAGTCTCCTCCTGATTGTTGAGCGTGATGGTATTTCCTAAAACCTGATCTACTGCCAGACCAGCTTCAATATAGTCATTAGCAAAATAGATGCCGATTGTTGAAGTTGGTCCTATTCCGGTGCCGATAGTACTGGATAAAATCGGATCATTATGAACAATGGTTTGTCCCTCATATACACCATCCGGAGTTCTTAGCAAGCTTCCGTCGATCTTCTTTTGTACAATGCCCGCCGCTAGTCCAAAGGAAAATAACCCAATATTAGTCTCCATTACATAGTTGTATGAAGCCTGAAATCCCAGCGATTCTTCCGGTCCGATACCATCATGAGAAAATTGTACGCCTACCCCACCGTTAGCTATGTAAAGAGGCATATGGGCAGTTACGTTCTGGAATCTTGGTGCACCCGGGAAGCTTTCCCACTGTGATTTGATAGCACCCGTGATGTTAAGAGATGCGTCCATACCCCCGTAGGCAGGATTGTAGCGATACTTATCAAGCATCGTCATCGTAAATTGGGGAACTTGCTGTGCGACTATGTCCAAAGCCAGGACCATCATCATGATGATGAGCACTGTAGGTTTTGAGACCTGACTTAGACCTGGGACGAGTGAACGCTTCATTTACCTTTCAATGATCGGAATTTCCTGCCGCAAAATCAACTAATTAACAGAGTATAACACCTAAAGTTTAAAGGAGAGGCCATCATAAGCCAGTTGGATGCCGGATGGCAATTTTGGTGCAATCTCTTCATAGAGGCCCATATCGTGACTTACATGGGTCAGATATGTCATCTCTGCTCCCAGGACTTTTGACATTTCAATCGCCTCCTCAAGGTTAAAATGCGAATAATGCGGTCGGTGATGCAAGGCATTTAAAATTAGCACTTTGGATCCTCGTACTCGATCTTTTGTCTCATCGGGAATGTGCTTTGCATCGGTGATATACGTGAGATCATTGATTCTAAAACCCAGTACTTCCATTTTACCATGAAGCACAGACAAGGGCATTATGGAGAGATGTTTTACTTGCAGTGGATCAAAGGGTCTAATGATTTCAATATCAATCCGCGGAGCTCCTGGGTAGGGATTTTTTGAAAAGACGTAGGAAAATCGGTGTTGGATATCTTCGGCAACACGAGATAATGTATAAAGCTTCATCTCCTCTTGTTGACGAAAGTTGAAAGGACGTACATCATCCAGACCCGCTATATGGTCATTGTGCTCATGAGTGATTAAAAC
>JAUILM010000200.1 GCA_030432855.1 Bacteroidia bacterium | reverse complement strand
TTGTTGTCGACAATTTTCTTTAGGGTCAGAAGAATCTGATTAGGATTGACCGGCTTGATGAGGTAGTCATCGATTTGAGATCCGATGGCTTCTTCCATCACTGTTTCTGCCTCATTCTTGGTGATCATCACCACAGGCACATTACTGTCCTGAGTCTTCAGCTTGGCCAGTGTTTCCAGACCAGTCATACCGGGCATGGATTCGTCCAGAAAAATGATGTCTATATCTTTTTGATTTTCATATTCCTCTACCGCATCATATCCATTGGACACCGTGACGACCTCATAGCCTTTCTTTTGCAGAAAAAGGAGCTGTGGTTTTAAGAGATCAATTTCATCGTCTGCCCACAATATTTTGATTTGTTCCATAGAGAGAATATTAAGTGATTTTTTTCAACTGAATGACTAAATAAGATGGCTGAAAGGATAACCAAACAAAAGATAGCTTTGTTCTTCACATTTTTGCCGTCAACAAAACGAAGCGAATTATTCAGATATTACGCACCGTTATGAATAAGCGAAAGATTTTCAATGATCCGGTCTATGGTTTCGTGACCATTCCAAATGAAATCATCTATGACCTGATCCAACACCCCTACGTACAACGCTTACGCAGGATCACTCAGCTGGGTCTTACACACCTCACCTATCCGGGAGCACTGCATACCCGCTTTCAACATGCTTTAGGGGCCATGCACCTTATGACTCTTGCGATTGAGGTCTTAAAAAGTAAGGGTGAAAAAATTAGTGAGGCAGAGGCAGAGGCGGCATGTATTGCTATTCTGTTGCATGACATTGGGCATGGACCTTTCTCTCATGCGCTGGAAGGGCTTCTGCTGGATGCCCATCATGAGGATCTTTCCCTGATGCTGATGCAAAAGCTCAATGACGAATTTGGCGGAGCACTCAGTCTGGCCATCGACATTTTTAAAGGTGATTATCATAAGAAGTGGTTGCATGAGCTGATCTCCAGCCAGCTCGATGTAGATCGATTAGATTATCTAAATCGTGATAGCTTCTACTCCGGTGTGATGGAAGGCAAAATCGGCTATGATCGTATCATCAAGATGCTTAAAATACACAGGGGACAACTGGTGGTTGAAGAAAAGGGGATCTACTCGATCGAAAACTACCTGGTAGCCCGAAAGATCATGTACTGGCAGGTGTATCTACATAAAACGGTCCTGGCAGCCGAGCGGATGCTGGTGCATGCTATCACTCGAGCCAGAGAGCTATACACTCAAGGCAAACTGGAGTTGACAAGCGGTCCGATGAAGGAGGTGTTTTCAAGATCCTGGTACAATGAGAGCGATCAAGTGCCCATGATGCTGGCTTTCACCCGGCTGGACGATCATGACATCATCATGTTTCTTAAGCAGTCTCAGTATCATGAGGATACCGTTCTGAGATACCTGGCAACCGGGCTTATTCAACGAAGACTTTTTCGGGTAGAGCTATCTGAATCCGAGATCGCCGATACCTATCGCCTCCAGGTGGTAGAGCGAGTGGCGAAAAACCTTGCACTGTCAAAGGATGTGGCCTCGGCACTAATTTCCGAGGGGTGTGAAGTCACGGAAATGTACGCCCCTGATCAGGAGGAAATCCGAATACTATTGAAAAATGATGCAATAGTTGACTTGTCTGGAATCGAAAGTGTCTTTTCGACACAGCGAATCACCCGACACTACATATGCTACCCCAAGCCGTATTGAGTGATCGCTAACAACTGTGGATAACACATCTGGAGGAGATTGCACATATGATGTGCTTAAAATGTACATTTGCACTTTTTCTATAAAATCACAAATTGCACCGTATGTCAGACCAGGTGGTATTTGATCTCATCCAACAGGAATTGAAAAGACAGCGAGAAGGCGTAGAGCTGATCGCATCAGAAAATTTCACAAGCCAGGCAGTAATCGATGCTATGGGCACCTGCCTAACCAACAAATACGCTGAAGGTTATCCCGGCAAGCGCTATTATGGAGGTTGTGAGGTGGTGGATCAAATCGAGCAACTCGCTATTGACCGTCTGAAGGAGTTATTTGGTGCCGAATATGGAAACGTCCAACCCCATGCGGGTGCACAGGCCAACGCTGCGGTTTTTCTGGCGACACTAAACGCTGGAGATACCGTCCTGGGATTTGATTTATCACACGGTGGGCATTTGTCGCATGGGAGCCCTGTCAATTACTCAGGAAAAGTCTACAATGCCGTCTTTTATGGTGTAGAAAAAGAAACAGGCACTATCGATATGGATAAGGTGGCGGATATAGCCCGCGAAAAGCAGCCAAAATTGATCGTTTGTGGTGCATCAGCGTACGCCCGTGATTGGGATTATGCCCGATTCAGAGAGATTGCTGATGAGGTAGGAGCCCTATTGCTGGCTGACATCGCTCACCCGGCAGGGCTGATTGCCGCTGGACTACTGGAAGATCCCATGCCGCACTGTCATATCGTGACATCTACTACACACAAGACACTTCGGGGTCCGCGTGGTGGCCTTATCATGATGGGTAAAAACTTTGATAACCCCTGGGGCAGAACGACCCGAAAAGGCAATCCGATCAAAATGTCAGCCATTCTCAATAGTGGAGTATTTCCGGGTATGCAAGGAGGTCCGTTGGAGCATGTCATCGCTGCCAAGGCGATTGCTTTTGGTGAAGCACTACAACCTTCCTTTAAGGAATATGGTAAGCAAATAATTCGTAATAGTCAGGCCATGGCACAGGCCTTTGTGGACAAAGGGTATGATTTGATTTCAGGAGGTACAGACAACCATCTGATGTTGATCGATCTCCGCTCTAAGGGTCTGACCGGTAAGGTGGCAGAAAATGCCCTGGTGACCGCTGATATCACGGTCAATAAGAATATGGTTCCATTTGATACGCAAAGTCCCTTCGTCACTTCGGGTATCCGGGTGGGTACTGCAGCCATTACGACCCGCGGATTTAAAGAATCAGATTGCGTCAATGTAGTAGAATGGATTGACTACATTCTTCAGGATCCGGAAAGTGAGAGTCGCCAAAAAGAAATCAAAGGAAAGATCAATACCTACATGGAGGATTTTCCACTTTACGCTTAGCTCAGGAATGGATATTTAATATCCACAAGCGTAAGTCCATGCGCTGGTGCTGACCAACGGTTTGGATAGACCGATTGTGTTTGCAAAGCTTCTTTCACAACATCCAGGTCCAGTCTGCCGATACTGACATGCAGACACATACCCACGACCAGTCGCACCATCCCACGGAGAAATCGATTAGCACTAATTTCAAATCGTAACAAATGCTGACCTTCCTGTGTCCATTGAGATCGTAGGATGTCACACTCAAAGGTTTTTACATCTGTGCGGCTCTTGCTAAAGGTGAAAAAGTCATGATAAGAGGTCAACGTTTCCGCAGCCTTTTGGAGTAGATCAAAATCGATCCGATCATAGTAATAGTAGAAGTAGCACCGATCCGAAAGCATAGGATCCTTGCGACCTCCTACGCTGTAGTGATAGGTCCTTGCAGTAGCATCAAATCGCGCATGCTGGTCGGACTGCACAGGGATGAGCGCATAGACACCAATCTCGTCGGGCAGCATTTTATTGAGACGGGACATGAAATTCTCCGGCGGGGGAGCTTCCAAATCGAAGTGGGCATAGAAATCCGACGCATGCACCCCTGTATCTGTACGTCCACAGCCCACGATCTGAATGGGAGTTTGTAAAAGAGTACTACAGCAGTCCTCCAGGCATTGCTGTACGGACATACCATTAGGTTGTCGTTGCCATCCTACAAAAGGCTTTCCATGATATGCCAGGTGCAAAAAGTAGCGCATATGCGTTTAACCCGGATTATTCGTTAAATCCGGGTTCAAAGCAACCCAATTTTGCTGGACGATCACAGATTTACATGACTTATTTTGGTAATCGGCCCTCTATCTCTTTCTGATAATTTGCTCGTTAGCCAATTACGGAATTGTCTTTTGCCTGTGAGGCTGCCATAAGTGCTCCCCCTAAAAGCCCCATATCTTTTAACAGATTAGGCATCGACATCTGCTGAGTAGCCTCGTCTCCTAATCCTGGGGCATGGATCAGTACGATAAATAGTAGAAGCAGGAGGGCCAGAAGAACGGAAGCCAGCTTATCCAGTTTTCCAATGAAGATGCTGATGGCGGCTAAAATTAATGCCACTCCACTAATGTACACCATAATGGTGCCTCCAGGAGCCATTCCGGCCATAGCTTCTGCATTCATGAAATGGAAGATGCCAAATACCACAAAAGGAATAGCGAAAATGTACTTTCCAAGGAAGTGTTGAAGACCCTGGTTGATGCTGCAGTCGTAAATCATTGTGATTGAGGAGGCAAGATCGATGGAAGCTACCCGGTGGTACCTGACAGAGGATTAACGAAGTCAAGCGCAATGAGAACGGCTGAATTATCGGAATTAGAACCAGAAATCAATGAGTTCTTCAGCGCGGCCAGGGTTTTTCAACACCTTCCTCATCCAATGATTGAATTCATAATCTGACATTTTTAAAACCCGGACTAGTCCGGATCTCTTTCCGATCCATGGTGGATTCATGTACAGGTCATGAAGAGGCCCCTGAATCTCGAACGAAATCCTTGAGACAATCCGGCCTTTGGTTTCTTAAGCAAATTTGTTTACCACTATAAATTAGCAATTATTCTGATCTATTTGCCCATGTTTTAATGCAGGTGTTTCACAATATCTATTTTCTCATGAAGCACACGGATGATTTTTAAGCTATCACCCTCAATCATATAAATTGATTTGAAAATGTGAATATCTTCAGGGCTTTCCTTGTTCCGGAACAAGGAAAACGATATTATTGTTAATATCAAAGTATTATGATTGTAAATTTCTCTTGTCGTGAAACAGAGAGAATTTGGCATGGTAGGAGAGCGAGAAGATTTCCGGCGGACATTCAGGAACGGGCTTTGAGAAAGTTACGTCTGATTGATGCGGCATTGTTACTGGAGGATTTGAAGAACCCACCGGGCAATAGATTGGAGTTCTTGAAAGGCGATCGTACTGATCAAATGAGCATTCGAATAAACCAGAGATGGCGGATTTGTTTTCGGTGGGACAATGGGAAAGTATATGATGTACATATTGTAGACTATCACTAAGAAACTATTAAGTATGAAAGAGGAGTTGGAGAATCCGCATCCAGGCATTATCCTGAAAAAAGAATTCCTGGAAGAACTAAACATTTCCATGAATCAACTTGCTAAATCCATAGGAGTGCCGGTAACCCGACTGCATTATATTATTAAAGGCACCAGAGGTATTTCGGCGGATACCGACCTGCGATTGTCACGATATTTTGGGTTGAGTGAAGGGTTTTGGCTTAGGCTACAAAATCAATATGATCTCATGAAGGCCAAGCGAGTGGGTGAATTCGGGAAGATTGAGCCTTACAGATACCAGTAAAACTACAAGGGACTTTTGACGAAAGGCATAGTCTATTGCTGAAGACCCCTGAGAAAATCGGCGATTTTGCGATCATTGCTAAGCCGGGGCACTTTATTCTGACCACCCAGTTTTCCCTGAGATTCCATGTATTTACGAAAGGCCTGAGGAGGCAGGCTGGTGATTTTGGCAGGTTGCAAAATATTGCCCTGAATCAGATCCAGGTAATATATATTTTGCTCCTGTATGCTCTCATCAATCACTTGTTGTACTCTGCTGAGATCGTCTGGGGGACTGGCGAATTCGATCAACCACTCATGATAGGGCAGGGAGCCATCTTCAGGATTAACCTGCGGCGCCACCGTAAACTCTACGATCTTAAGATCTAATGTATTGATCGCCTTTAGCATGGCTTCTTCCACTTCCTTGCCGATCACATGTTCACCGAAAGCAGAAATAAAGTGCTTGATGCGTCCCGAAACAATGCAGCGGTACGGTTCCAGCGAGACAAATTCTACCGTATCCCCTATATCATATCCCCAAAGTCCTGCATTGCTGTTGATGATCAGGGCATAGTTTACCCCTTTTTCGACCTGACTCAGATTCAGTCGTTGTGCTTCGGGTTTGCCGTATTCGCTCACCGGGATAAACTCAAAATACATGCCTGCGTTGACATTTAGCAGTAGCCCTTCGTGCGGATACTTATCCTGATACGCAAAAAAGCCCTCACTGGCAGGAAATGTTTCCAGACTATCAATGCGACCTCCGACCAATTCTTCCAACTTCGATCGGTAGGGCTCGAAATTGACGCCACCATAAACAAACAGTGATAGATTAGGAAAAACTTCTTTGACGGTTGACTTTCCGGTGAAACGCAGCAATGACTCATAGTACATCTGCACCCAGGGGGGGATACCACCCACCAGGCGTACATCTTCATGGGCAGATTCCCGTACGATGGCTTCCACCTTTTCTTCCCAATCCTCTATACAGTTGACCTCATGGGAGGGTAATTTGTTTCCCTGGGCCCAGGACGGAATCTGATGATTGACAATACCAGACAGCCGGCCTGTATTAATACCATTGACTTTTTGCAAGACGGGACTTCCTGACAAATAGATCATCTTTCCATCAAAATAGGATCCGTTTCCCGTTTCGATAAAATGATTGAAGAGACCGTTTCTTGCCGTATTTACGTGGAAAGGAGTGGACTCTTTGGTCATCGGGATGTACTTCACACCAGACGTAGTGCCACTGGTCTTGGCAAAGAAATTGGGCATGCCCGGCCAGAGTATGTCTTTTTGACCTGCTCGAATATCATCGATGTACGATCGAAGATCTTCATAATTTCGAATGGGTACCTGCTTTTGAAAGTCTGCATACGATCGGATCTGATCAAAGCCGTGATCCTTACCGAACTTTGTTTTCGCTCCCTGCTTTATCAGGTGTTCCAATATTTGCTGCTGGCATATGAGGGGTGTGGAAGACCATTTTCGTACATCTCGAATGATCTTCTTGGCAAAAGGCTTGATCAGCATGGACTTCAGACCCATATTGGTATGACGCGATTGATTTTTGTAAAAATAGAAAAACTGAAGTCGCAAATGGGGGTAGTCAAGTCGTCAATGCACCAGCAAGGGTGCCGAAGAGATCCCTGCAACCCCAGCACTCATGCGAAGTTGATAAGTACCTGGCGGAAGATCTGCGACTGACATTTGAATCGATTCCACCTGTAGATTTTGGATATCTCGCACGAGCCTACCCGCATAATCAAATACCTGAATCCGCGACATTTTTTCAGGAGATTGCACCATCACGTGATCGACTGCTGGATTTGGAAAGATCGAAACTACAAAGTCATTTTCATCTACATCCACCGTAGGAGTGGTGAATTGCCTATCTAGAAAGCGAATGATGCCGTTACCTATATGAGAAGAACCAGAGTAGCCTGATGAGAGTTCATCCCAGTATTTAAGGTACTGTAGGTCATGGCCCCCTACGATTATTTGATCATCTATGATGCTAATTGTGCTCGGTGTTAAGTGGGGATCTCCGGGCATATCCCTGGAAGACCATTTTTCAGCACGCATGGACCATGTTGAAACTTGAGGAATGGTGTCCAAAATATGAGTAGAACGAGATACCGTATGAATTGTCTGGGCAGAGGTATTTACTGTAAAATCGGAAACTACACTGGATGGAATACTTTCCGTCAAAAATGAAAAATGGCCTGTGTTTGAAATACGAAGAATCTTATGGTCAATGAGCACATAGAATTCACCATCAATATATTTCGTCCTCAATTCACCTGTCCGATTCGAGATATTGTACTGATATACCGAACCAGATGCAGATTCAAACAGCAATTGGGTGTTCACGATTTTGGATTCCATATCGAAGCTATCACGGATCATGAGAGATCCTGACACTTCCAGTCTAAAGTTTCTTACATGTGTTGCCTGACCTATTCTTAGCATCTCATAGGCTCCGGTCCGTACGTTGATCCGAAATTCATCAAAAAATTCACCCGAATCATACCGAAGTGGAGCTACAAACAAGTGGATTGAGTCCTTATGAATAACCTTTAGATCTAATAATCTAATTTGTTGGTTTAAGTGATAGATGTCTGGAAGTAATTGATGCCTAATGGAGGAATTCTGCAGATCATATGTTCCTACGGACAATGCTCCGGAATGACCCTTGATTAACCCCTCTTCTGCCACCACTTCTCCTCGCACAATTGCAAAAAAAAGCAAATCACCGTCAAATTTGAGTGCGATTTTATCGTGAAAAGATCCTCCGTAGTCAGCATCTAGTTTGTTGATGGTCTCGAAATTCTGCTGTTGCATTATTTCGCCTGCGTTACTCAGTTTTATTACACTCAGATAGGATTGTTGTGGTCCCTCAATACCAAACTCATACGAACTTCGATCGGCAATCACAGAATACCCATCATCCGTAGGGATAATGTCTTTCACGTCCAGGTGCTGGGGACGATCTTGCAGTCTGAATTCCTTGATAAGCTCCTGACTAGCGCCAATGGAAAGGGAAAGCAAGAAGCTAAGAAGTGTAGCAATACGTTTCATAAGATCCCTTTTATGATAGGAAGCATGCCCTAATGCACCAGCAAGGGTGCCGAAGAGATCCTTGTATCCCCAGCACTAATGCGAAGTTGATAAGTACCTGCTGGAAGATCTGCAACTGACAATTGATACGCTTCGAGCTGTAGATTTTGGATGTCCTGAACGAGCCTGCCCGCATAATCAAATACCTGAATC
>JAUILM010000199.1 GCA_030432855.1 Bacteroidia bacterium | reverse complement strand
AAAGTGAGAGACTCTAAGGATATTGACCTCGTACCCATCGATGAAGTACTCGTCACGGTGCAAAAGACCATCAAAGAACTGTGGCAACCGATTCTGGAAATGACAAAGCATGCAGAAAAATGGCAGGATTCTTAACGTAAGAGACATGGGTCGCATATTGCAATAAAGAGAATATAATGATAACTTCAGGAGGATATGAAACACCACCTTATCGTTTTCATTGTTGCAGTTGCCCTATTGCCTCCCCTCACGACGTATAGTCAACATCATCTCACCGTAGAAGATTTCACCATGCGTGGAGACACCTATCTGACCGATGAGGAATGCTTCCGCCTAACGGATGAGAACGATTACTCCTCCGGGTCTATCTGGTACAAACTTCCCATTAATCTGGCTGAGCCCTTTTCGATAAAACTATCCATTATGGTGGGATGTCAGGATGATATTGGTGCCGATGGTATGGTATTTCTTTTTGCCAATCGACCCAACATGGTAGGAACCCGGGGAGAAGGTATTGGCTTTAGAGGCCTACGTCCTTCAGTGGGTATTGAAATTGACACCTGGCTCAATGAGCATTTAAGTGATCCCATCGAAGATCATTTGTCCATTATGTTAAATGGTATGGTCGGGCATTGGAATGATCTGGCGGGACCCATCACGATCAATAATATCGAAGATTGTATGCGTCATGGCTTTTATGTCCTTTGGGATCCATCTTCTAAAACATTGACCGTAGAAATTGATGGCCAATCAAGGATATCGGCCACGTATGATCTGGCAAATAAAATATTCGGTGGTAATAATATTGTGTATTGGGGTATGACAGCCGCTACTGGTCGCTACAACAACATGCATGAGGTCTGCTTTGACCGATTGGCGTTTGTACCTCCTATGATTGACCCCACTCCCCTTCAGTCCGCCACAGAGATTAAATCGCTTCTCGTGTCACACCACGCTCAAACACTTATCTGGAATTATTAGAATCCATTGTCAGCATGATCCTTTCGCAAAGAATATCCTGCACTTTGGAAAGAAATGCATGCAGGTCGGAGTTTTCCCGAGATAAGTCATTTTAAAACCAACTATCTTTTTACTAACGAAACCACTCATCCATCAGGTTTCACTTTATCCGGATTGCCCATCACTCTTACAACAACAATAAACTCCGGGAAGTGATGCTGAGTTGGAGGTACTTGATCCATGTTTGCAGATGGAAGATCTAGGGCAGACTGGATGTAAAAAGAATTACATGAATCAACACAAAACCGGAAGACATCCCATTGCACAGGGATACTGGATGGCAGTGATTTGCAGTTGTCTTTTATTTTCAACAACCGATCTCATGGGACAGAAAAAATGTCTCAGTCACAGCCTCCGCGATAAGCTCATGCAGTCGGATCCCGAATACAGTCGACAGCGAGCCATTCTGGAGAGGCAGATACAACAATACATTGCTGGCGGTCATGCTCGGGAAGCAGCAACTGTCAATATTCCGGTAGTTTTTCAGGTCATCCATAATGGAGATCCCATTGGTAGCAATGAAAATATTTCGGATGCTCAAATAATGGCACAGCTGGATCAATTGAATGCAGATTTTGGGCGCACCAATACGGACGCTGGCAATACACCTACCGCTTTCCAGGGTGTCGCGGCTAATACCATGATTCAATTTTGCCTCGCCACCATGGATCCCAATGGGCAGGCTACAACCGGTATTTTGCGTCATAATCTACCACTGAATCAGTCGGCTTGTTGGAATGCAGATTTCATTGACAATAATATTGTGGATGGCAGGGCCTGGGACACACAGAAGTATCTCAACATTTTCATTGTACGCGAGATTCAAAACGATGAGTGTACGGCCGCTGACATTTTAGGATATGCAAGCTTCCCGGGAGGAGATCCTGACCTGGATGTCGCAGTGCATGCTGTACATACGATCGGATCACTGTCAAGCCCAAATCCTGCGGGTGGCGCATTTGGAATGGGTCGTACAGTGACTCATGAAGTAGGACACTGGTTAAACCTGGACCATGTATGGGGAAACGGGGGCTGTGGGAGCGATGACCAGGTGGCCGACACCCCTCTGCAGGATGATGCTTCCAGTGATTGTCCCAATTTTCCAATGACTGACAACTGCACGACATCTGGCAATGGTATCATGTTCATGAATTATATGGACTATGTGGATGACGATTGTATGAACATGTTTTCACAGGGACAGGCTACACGCATGATGGCAGCTATCAATGCCTCTCGTCCTATGCTTCTCAACAGTCAATGTGGTATGACCGGAGGAGGATCTGAGTGCACAGACTATATGGCCACGGATGTTCCTGTTAATATTCCAGGTAATATTACAGGTGATATTACTTCAACCATCAATGTGGCGACTGGCGGTGTAATCACCGATATAAATATTAAGAATCTTACTGGCACTCATACATATGTAGGTGACCTTACTTTCACACTTACAAGTCCAGAAAATACCTCTGTTGTACTCATCGAGAATAAATGCAATGACGATAATACAGGATTTAATATCAATCTGGACGATCAGGCAGCTATAGTCGAGGTCTCCTGTCCTCTCAGTGATGGACATACTGAAAGACCAGATAATCCCCTGTCTGCTTTTAATGGTGAAAACCCCATGGGTAATTGGACCTTGACCATAAATGACAACTTCGACGAAGATGGAGGATCACTATCTGCCTGGACTTTGGAAATATGCATTCAATCAAATGGTGGGGACTGTCCTACCAATCGCATGGTCGACGATACGCCTATTGCTACTGGTACCTATCAGGCAGGTACCCAACTTACATCTAAGGGCACTGTTGCCACAGGATCTAATGTCACTTTCAGAGCAGGAAATAATGTACAACTCAATCCGGACTTTATTACTCAGACCAACGCTACGCTGGAAATACGAATCGAAGGATGCCAATAACTTAAAATAGCGGTATAAACGGCGAAAACAGTTGCTGACTTTCCGGCACCTGCTGTATTGGAACATATTCGCATACCTGG
Organism: Bacteroidia bacterium; assembly: GCA_030432855.1. Taxonomy (GTDB): domain Bacteria; phylum Bacteroidota; class Bacteroidia; order Chitinophagales; family Saprospiraceae; genus JABDMH01. The sequence goes on along the minus strand of JAUILM010000199.1, from coordinate 5,731 downwards.
GCAAATTCGTCCCACATTTTTAAAACCTCAGGATTTGAATGCGCACTGTCAATGGCCTCCTGCGATCGCCATCCAAATACTTCAATTATCGTATTATCTGCAGCCTGCATCAGGACAGGTTTTCGGTCAGACACCAGACCCTCTGCATTTAAACGTGACCAGTGATATTTCATCAGGGTCTTCAGAGCTTCTTCTTTAGCTGGCAGTGGTTTATAACATGCTATAACGACAACTTCCATTTAGTTTTGATTTAGATATAACGCAATATTAAGTCATCTTCACAATCACACTGCCTCTTTTATGACCTTCTCCCACATAGGCATGAGCCTCCTGAATATTATCCAGTGAAAATGTACGGTCCACCACCGGTTGTAGATGCTGCTCATCCATCAAAGTAGTCAAAAACTCCAGGTCTTCCTTATTATCACTGGCTACACCACCTATTACTTTTTTAGAAGTAGTGAGGTTCACCCAAAGCCCCCGAAGCATAACACCGGGTGACAAGTGTACGGCCCGAAGATATTTACCTTTCTTCTTGAGGAGTCGGACACTCTCACCAAAAGGACTTTTACCAATGGTGTCAAATATGATATCATATTCGTCCTGATTCGATTCATATTCACCTTTGGTATAATCAAGTGTATGATCTGCTCCCAACTCTCTCAGCATGGGAATATTTCGACCGCTGGAAACGGTCGTCACCTCCGCTCCAAAATATTTGGCCAACTGAACGGCATATACCCCCAATGCTCCTGAGGCACCATAAATCAGTACACTATCACCCGATTTAATACCACCCTTCTTTAGGAAATGCAGTGAGGCTGATCCACCAAAATAAAAGGAAGGGGCTTCCTCGTGTGTTAATATATGCGGCTTGGGTAGAACTAAACCTTCCTCTGCAATCGTCAAATACTCCGCATGCGCCTTCATTCCACTCGCCACTGTAGACCCGAAGACTTCATCACCAGGATTAAATCGGGTCACTGACTTACCCACAGACTCTACGACTCCGGAAAAATCCATACCCAGGATAGCATTTTTGGGGCTAAAGACTCCCAGCATAAATCGAATCACAAAGGGATCGGCCTTTCTCAGGCGTACATCTGCCGAATTTATGGCACTGGCATGAACTCTCACCAGAATCTCGTCATCAGCCGGTGTGGGTTTTGCGACCTTTTCTATCTGCACGGAGTCAGGACCACCATATTGTTTGAGAATGGCTGCTTTCATTACATTTTTCATTGGTAGTGATTTAGATTCTTAAATATGATGCTAAGGTAGGCTGACAAGACAGGCAGGTCGTTCTGATTTGCAAATCCGAACCTATTGTCGAACGACTGATTTCCAATACTTACTGGGAGTGAGTCCTGTCATCTTTTTGAAAAACGTATTAAAGACTGTCTTCGAGTTAAATCCGCTCTCAAAGGCCAGTGCCAAAATCGTTTTGTGATGGTTTACCGCGTCCTGCACTTTTTCTTTAAAGGCATCCAGCCGATACGAGTTTACAAACTCCGAAAAATTTTGACCAAAGCCTTCATTCAACAACTGAGACATCTGATTGGAAGGCATTCCCGAGATTTCTGCCAATTCCTTCAATGTGAGTTCCGGATCCAGATAGACTTTTTCATCCTCCATGAGCTCCTTTAGGCTGCTCATCCCTTCTCTGAGGAGAGCGTTGGACAAGAGTGGATTTTTATAACGTCTGTCGGATGAAGTAGTGTCTTCCGGAATCTTAAGGATGCGATCCATCAATTGTGAGAATCTCCCATGTGGATGCAACGGGCGCAGGAAGGGCTCCACGGGTAGGTAAACGCACATGGGTAGTCGGGTCTCAATGGCACTTTCGATGAGATCCAGCGCACCCTGACTATCGTGCATGGCAGTCTTACATAGAATGAGTAAGAGGTTTGCTCTGTCCGCATATTCAGACATTCGATACTCTTCCAAATGAAGCATTGCCTCACGAGCTTTGTTCCGTTGTCCACTCACCGCAGCCACGAGCCCCATACCACCGATCTTCAGGAGCTCATCGGCAGATTCTGATAGGTTGTTAAAATGATTTCTGGCATCCTCAATCTGGCCGTGAAGTAAATAGGCCTGTCCCAGATATAGTAAAGAAACTTTTCCATCCGGGTTCAAATTCAGTCCTTCCAAATAATGCTTGATAGCTGTCTCATAGTCCTCGTCACAATAATAAATAAACCCCTTTAGGTGCTGATTGATGTCGGAGAAAGGATCGATTTCTATAGCCGTATTAATGTAATGTCTGGCGGCTTTATTTTTCCCCTCCGCTACCAGCATGGAAGCCATCGACTGATAACCCTCCACGGTCTGCTGTTGCTCGAGCGATTTTTTCACGTGTGTATACGCACTCTCAAGGTCCCAATCTTCCAGGAAGCTCTTATACGAGAGCTGCAGGCGGCACTGAGGATGATCAGGTTCGAGCTCGATAGCTCTCTTGAGGTGTTTTCCGGCTTTCTCAAATGCCTCTTCACTTGCCATGTATCCCAGCATTCCTGACAACAGGTAGCCTAAGTGCATTCCCAGATGGGCTAGTGTATAGTTTGGCTCCCTTTCAATGATGGACTGCAGTAGTTCGAAGCCCTTCTCAATATCCTGAGGACCCATCTTCAACAGATGATAGCGGCTTTTTAAATAGTCCTGATAAGCATCGATACCGATGTCAGGTCGATCCACTAGCTGGTCCTGAATTTCAAAATGCCCCAAATGCTCTCGAAGTCTCTCGGCAATCAACAGACTGATTTCGTCCTGCACCTCGAATATATTATCCATTGAGCGGTCAAAGGTCTCCGACCAGAATTGTATATCATCAGCCACATCCACCAGCTTTGCGGAGATCCGCACCTGATTTCCCGCCAGACGAACACTACCTTCCAGTATACTGGATACATGTAGTGCCTGACCAATTTCTGCCAGAGCTACATTTTTGTTCTTATAAAAAAAAGACGACGTACGGGAGGTGATTTTCAATCCCTTAATCTTAGATAAGGCATTAATGATTTCCTCTGTCATGCCATCACTGAAATAATCGTATTCATCACTGCGACTTAAATTGAGGAAAGGCAAGACGGCCAGGGATTTGCTTTTTTGGAACTTATCGCCTTCAATCTCATGAGGCATAGGGACTTTTATATCACCGTCAACCAGAGCAAAAACCTGCAGTGGATCAGCAACATTTTTAAACTGATAGAAGCCCAGTGTCCGGCTGGCGATCTCCGGGTGGTTTTTTAATTCCTCGTTTACCTTCCCTGATATCAGCACTGATCCAGAGATACTCATGGACTGAATTCTGGCAGCCACATTCACGCTGTCTCCGATCACCTCATCGCCTTTGCGCAGGATATCTCCCACATGCACCCCAACGCGCAGCGGTACTCGGGGCTGTCCTCCCAGCATTGCTTTCTGAATCGCTATCCCGCATTGAGCAGCGTGTACGGCACTATCGAAAATACTGAGTACTCCATCTCCATAATATTGAATGATCTCACCATGAAAGGTATCATGCATGGATTCAGTGATCCTACGATGCTGCTCTCGAACCGCCATAGCCTTGCCCTCATCTTGCTGCATCATTGCGGTATACCCCTTGATATCAGCAAACATGATAGCTGCCAATCTGCGATTGTGTGGCTGTTTCATAGATTTTGTCAGAATCGTAGACCGAACTTAAACAAATCGAAGAGAGAATTTGCTTTAAAAGCATACCAAATCCAATTACCCGCTTAAAAAGGCTCAATCTATAGCGTTTCGGGGCTTTTACCGCCATTTCTGATGATCCAGGTCTCACCGTAGATCGAACGGTACCGTACTTCAATTTGCAGGCTGTCGGAGTTTAATACGTAGTACAATTTAGATGAACCCCTGTGCGTATTGAGAGGCAATCCAGTTCCTTCCAAATCCTGCTCTGAAGCTAGTTTAATCAGGGAGATCTTCTCACCTGCTGGAATCAAGCGCCCCTTACGAAGATTTGCATGGAAATAGGTCACACTGTCCACTTCCTGCATTTTATCATCGACAAAATCGATAATATCTTCATACTTAGCATCGCCATATTTCACTATTACTTCTTCCACGAGAGCGGGACCAATTCCTTCATTGGTGATCACATACTCATAGCGCAGGGTGCCGCCATAATGATTAGCAAATCCCAGGTGAGGATAAACCGATTTATACTGCTGCTCCCTAATTAGGTCTGTTTGATATATAAAAACGACCAATGTCAGCAAACTGATAAACAAAGCAGAGAGACTGAGGATCTTTTCACTGGACCAAAAAGGGCGTTTCACAAGTGAGCTTTTTCAACTCTCGAAAGATAACTCTATTTTAATTAAACCAGACGGCATACCTTTCCCTTCGCAGCTTCATAGCCAGCTCCTTTTCCATTTGCAAAGCCTCTTCCCTACTCTTTGGGTCCAAATGCTCGTACAAGCTGGGACGCAGATACAGGCCATACTTCTGTACGATGTTGGAGGATATTCGGACTCCTTTATTGCTAAGCGCTCCAGACCGATGTTGTTGGAAACGTTCTTTAGGTGATTTACTGGTCATGCCCACATATAGGCATTCAAGTACCCCATTGTACTGAGGATTCGCAGATCGAAATTTCGCATTTTCAGTAAATACCTTTTTCGATAGCTCAACTACGTAGACATGATATTTCCGTGGCATAAATATTCCTGTACAAGATAGTAACGTAGTAAACCAGCATGTATGATTTATTTCTGTGATTAATTTTACCGGTATCCGGTGTCCGGTGTCCGGTGTCCGGTGTCCGGTGTGTATTGTGTAGATACCGATATAGCGTTGACCGTTTTGTTAAATAAACTCTATGCGAAAAACCTAATTTTGTTGATTCCTTGACCTTTCCATTACTCTTTGCTTTACCACTGAGGCCACTTAGTGTGACGTGTTAGAGAGTACTTAGAAACTTTCTTAGGAAAACTCTGCGGACTTTGCGGACTTTGCGAGAAACCAGTTTGTGTTGATTTGTCAATGTGTTGAATCGTTGACTTTACTTGCAGCAATTTTTAACCACTAAGGCCACTTTAGGGCACTTCAGCGTGGCGTGTTCAAGAGCACTTAGTAATTTTCTGTTGATTTGTCGATGTGTTGAATGGTTGATATTTCCCATCACTTTTTGATAAATCACTAAGGCTACTCAAGGACACTTAAGCGTGGGGAGTTCAAGCACCTAGAATCATTTTTCTGTTGATTTGTTGATGTGTTGAATCGTTGACCTTGCAGTGACTTTTTATTTAATCACTAAGACCGCTCCAGTTGTACGTCTTCAAGGAGACTTAGAATTTAGCACACAACCTCCGCGAGCTCTGCGCCCTCTGCGAGAAACCAATTCCTGTTGACTACTTCAGGCGATTTCTTAATGAACCACTAGTCCATATAGGCCCCTGTGAGGCAATGTCAAAGAACGCCCCACGCAGTGGACCTTGAGCTAAAATCCAAGACAAACTATACATAAAAAGTCATGAATGATGAGCATATCGACGGGACCAATAAAATGCGTTTCTTTGAAATTGACATCCGTGATCATCCCCCAAAGTTTTTTTGCTTCGCGTCAAAACTTTGACCCCTTCAAAAGGGGTCTTGGACTGACTATTTTTGGAGACGGAGAAATGCTTTAGTTCAAATCAGGAAGTAAGAGTCAAATCCACCAAAATCCAAAATAATGCCTATTCCTGATAATACAATCTCA
>JAUILM010000198.1 GCA_030432855.1 Bacteroidia bacterium | reverse complement strand
GGGTAATCTCCGCTGAGGCTCGAGTTCGTTCTTCCTCCGTATCTTCGTAATAATATGGTACATAACCATTTACAGGCATAGCCTCGAAGTGTTCTTCAAGATCAGATGCTTCATGGTTCATCAGCCCGGCATAACCTCTTGGAATAGTTCCTTTGACCGGAGTCCTGGGTAAGGCATAGCGCTTATACTCATCTTCGGTGCCCCATGTATTATAGTAGTAGTAGTCGTACAAGTTGGCTTCATAGGCAGTAGAATGAAACATATCCGGCATATATTCATGACCTGGACTTTCATCACCTGCAGGACTACAAGCGGCAAGTGCAAACATAGCCACAATAGCCAGCGCTAACACTTCCGATCGATTTACTTTATTCATCTTGATAGTCATCTTTTCTACTCCAAGAAATTAAATAGTCTTAGTTCTCACTTCTTCAGCACCTGTCTCGCTCAAAAAGCTCTTATATTGCTCAATTGTATCCTCATCCGCATCATTAATCTCGAATGCGATACAAAATTTATCATCAGTAATTCGGTCATCGAGTACTGGATTGATGACACCGGGTCCCTGTCCATTGACAGCGTAGTACGTGACCACCATACCAATACTGGCAAACAATACAGTAAGCTCGAAGGTGATAGGAATAAATGCGGGTACGGACCAGTACGGTTTACCTCCAAAAATGATGGGCCAGTCTCTTGTAAAGACCCAGGTCATAAACAAGAATGCCGTCAAGGTACCAATCGCTCCATAGATAAATCCCGCCTGATGTAACCTCGACTCACTGAGTCCCAGAAGCGGATCCAATCCGTGTACCGGAAATGGACTAAATACATCCATGATGTCAAGGTGCTTTTCATTGGCATTTTTCACCGCAGATAACAGCAGTTCCTCATCATTGTAAAGGCCAAAAAGTACTTCTTTATTTTTCATGCGTCTGATGCAATCTTCTTTTCAAAAAATTAATGTGCTGCTTCCTTTACAGAATCATGTCCGTGGTGATGTCCACCTTTTGCATTCTCCCCTGTGTACTGATCACCAGCGGTTTTCAGGATACTCTTCACCTCTGCAATGGCCACCACCGGTGCCACTCTGGTAAAACCAAGGTAAAGTGTGAAGAAAATACCCAAAGTACCCAGGAATATGCCTATCTCAACCCAGGTTGGAGAGTAGTAACTCCAGCTGGAAGGGAGGTAATCTCTGGCCAACGTAGTGGGAATAATCACGAATCGCTCAAACCACATTCCGATATTCACAAAGATCGACATGAAGAATGTGACTGTCACATTTCTTCGCATTTTACTGGACCAGAAGATCTGTGGTGATAATACGTTGCAGGACATCATCCCTACATACGACCACCAATAAATACCCTGTACCCGATTCATGAAAGCAAATTGCTCATATATATATCCGGAGTACCATGCGATAAACAACTCTGTGAGATATGCTACACCCACTATCGTACCTGTCAGCAGGATGACCTTGTTCATCGAATCTATATGCTCTATAGTGATGTAATCCTCCAGTTTTAGAATCTTCCGGGTGATGATCATCAGCGTCAGTACCATGGCAAATCCAGAGAAAATCGCTCCTGCCACGAAGTATGGCGGGAAGATCGTGGTATGCCAACCTGGAATAACCGATGTGGCAAAGTCAAAGGATACAATGGTGTGTACTGAAAGTACCAGTGGTGTTGCCAATCCTGCAAGGACCAGAGACAGAGCTTCAAACCTTGACCAGTGCTTGGCTGCGCCAGTCCAACCAAAGGAGAGGAAGCTGTATAATTTCTTTCGAAGACCTGATGCACGATCCCTTAGGGTCGCAAAGTCAGGTACCAGACCAGTATACCAGAAAAGTAATGATACCGTAAAGTATGTACTGATCGCAAAAAGGTCCCAGAGCAGAGGAGAGTTAAAATTTACCCAAAGAGGTCCACGGGTATTTGGATAGGGAAAGAAGTAAAAGACAACCCACATTCTTCCCACGTGTATCCCTGGGAAAAGTGCTGCACATAAAACAGCGAAGATGGTCATGGCCTCAGCAGCCCGGTTTACCCCGGTACGCCACTTCTGTCTAAATAATAAGAGAATGGCGGAGATCAGTGTTCCGGCATGTCCGATTCCGATCCACCACACAAAGTTCGTAATGTCCCATCCCCAACCAATGGTCCGGTTTAGATTCCAGGTTCCAATACCAAACCAGATAGTCCACAGGATACAAAACATACCCAGTCCCAGAAATGATACTGCCACCATAAATGCGATAACCCAAGCTGTACTGGGTGTACGCTCCGATGGTGCACAGATATCCTCCGTGATTTGATGGTAGTCCTTATGACCTGTAATTAATGGCTCCCGAATGGGTGATACAATCGCGCTCATAAATTATAGTTTGTCTCCCTATTTAGGCTTCCTCTGAATTAATCTTTTCATTTTGATTCATGACCTTCATCATATATCCTACAGAAGAGCGAACATTCGTTTCTTCCAATGCGATATATGTCTTCGGATCCTGCAGTTTCTCGTGGAGATCACCATCATGGTTGTTCATATCTCCAAATACAATAGCACCTGTGGGACAGGCCGTCTGACATGCTGATTTTATATCACCATCACGTAATGTTCGGTTTTCACGCTTGGCAAGAAGTTTTCCCTCCTGGATTCGCTGTACACACATGCTACACTTTTCGATGACACCTCTCGCGCGCACAGTTACATCAGGATTCAATACCATTCTTGTCAGATTGTCCGCGTAGTACGGTGTATTCTCATCAAATGGATCATTTTCGTTTGAAGGAAACAAATCCGCTGCATTATAATCTAACCAGTTGAATCTCCGTACTTTATATGGACAGTTGTTGGCACAATATCTTGTACCCACACATCGGTTGTAAGCCATTTGGTTGAGACCTTCTGAGCTGTGGTTAGTTGCCGCAACCGGGCACACATTCTCACAAGGAGCATTATCACAATGCTGACACATCATGGGCTGGTACACTACGTTAGGAGTTTCTACATCTCCATAGTAGTACCGGTCAATCCGCATCCAGGTCATCTCGTGATGTCGGTTGACTTCTTTCTTACCGACAATTGGTACATTATTTTCGGCAACACAGGCAACCTGACATGCTCCACATCCTATACAAGCCGTCAGATCGACAGATAAGCCCCAGTGATGACCCATGCCATACACATCGCTTCGATCCGGATATAATGTCTGCTCATTTAGATGCTGATGATGGTGACGTTCATCCTGTAGATGCTCTACCGAAGATTCCAGTTCATCCAGGTTACTGTATCTGAAAATGGATCGCTTCACCAGACTTCCCTGAGTACCACTTCCGAGAGTCATAACTGTCTTCTCATCCACATTGATCGTCTCACCCCCTGCAGTATCATCCTGACCGGTCACACCCAGCGTATGATGATGCTGCACTGAAGCAAAACGTTTGTCCACACCCACTTTCCCGGATACACCAGCTTCTGTGGAGAAGTACTGAATGTTGCCATCACCATCCTGAGTAAGCACATCGTAGAAGCTACTTCCTACGCCGGTACCTGCTTTACCAGAAGCAGATCTTCCATATCCCAGAGCCACGGCAACTGTTCCCTGCATCTGCCCAAACTGTCTGACTACAGGCAATTGCTTTTGAGATTCACCAATGGTCACATTGACTAACATGCCATCTTCATCAAGATTGTTGAAATATTCAAAATCCCGACCGTTCCAGCTTAAGGGAATATGCAAGACATTATCCCACACTACTCGAGTCACCGGATCTGGCATTTCCTGCAACCAGGGGTTATTAGCACCTACTCCAGATCCCACACCAATGGGTTCATAGAAGAGGATTTCCAATTCACTATTTGCCAGTCGATTGATCTGACCCGCAAGGCTGGAAACATCCAAACCATACGTCAATGCTTCTTCCGGAAGATCGACAGAGGCAAATCCATCAAACAAAGCACCGTCCCAGAAACCCTGGAATGTGCTGTATTTAGATTGAGAGGGAAAGAGCTGAGTTTCCCATAAATTTCTAATATATGTATATGTAGCATCATCACCATCAGCTACTTCCACCGTCTGACCTGCCCATGTCAGTAATGACATAACAGCTGATCGGGTATTAAAGAGTGGGTGGATGGTAGGCTGAACGATACCATAATGTCCGCGCTTAGGACTGACATCTCCCCATGACTCCAAAAAGTGCGGGGTAGGGCAGATATAATTACATAAGATCTGTGTCTCACTGGGCATATCAGTACATGCCACCTTCACCGCGACACTTTCAAGTGCAGCTTCTACTTGTGCTCCTCTTGGATGATCATATACGGGATTAGCGTCTCCCACGAATATGACCGCGCCTACACTGCCGCCGTTCAACTCATCAATGAATGCATTCATATCAGCATCCACGCCCTGGCGTTGGTTGCTACGGTATGTCAGATCTATCGTAGATCCATAGCTTTCCAACGCATCATTGATAGCATTGATCAGCGATTGTTCAGCTGTATTGTTACTATTAGAAACTACCAGTGACGCACCTCTAGCCTGCATCAGGTCATCGGCAACGGTTGCAATGGCTGCTTCTGCTTTTGGATTTGAAAGCGTACCATTTATGGATATAGCGGGTCGGCCCACTTTGGAAGCAATTGCATTATGCAGTTTGGCAATGGCCAATCCCTGCTCGCTTGGCTTTATAAGGACTCTATGATCAGCATTAGAGCCAGTGTACGACATATTACTTTCAAACTGGACCAGGCGAGACATTGCCTCTCCTTCGGTACCTTTTATCCTTCTTCGTTTGGCAAACTGAGCAGCAAACTCGACGGGAGATATCCAGGTACCCAGAAAATCAGCACCGAAACTTACTACTACATCTGCTTTGTCAAACATGTAGGAAGGAATCGCCCGTACTCCGAATGTCTTTTCATTGGCAAGCAGTATCGCTGACGAAGAAACAGGGTCATAAACTACTGCCTTCGCCCCATTGAAAGCGGCCACGAAAGTATCAAGCGCTGCCTGGAAAGACGGACTCATATTCGTATGGGTGACCACCCGGATATTGCGTGCTCCACGCAACTTACTGATGAGATCTGCATCTAATGAGGCCCATTCTGCATCAGCTTCATTGCCTGAATCCGCCTGATAGATTTTGGGGCCTCGCAGTCTGGCTACATCATATAGGTCAAGAACAGAAGCCTGTGCCCGGGCGCTGGTTCCACCATTCGTCATCTCTGACATGGTGTTACCTTCAATCTTAATAGGTCGGCCTTCACGAGTCTTTACCAGAATCGGACAGTAGTCACCACCCCGTACATAGCTGCTGGCGTAATAAGTAGCCACACCCGGCACAATGGCGTCAGGTTTATGTACATACGGCAGGGCTTTCCTAACCGGAGTATCACAGGCAGCAGCAATAGTAGCTGCACCCAGACTAAATCCCAGATATTTAAGGAAGTCCCTTCTTTTAGTACCTGCAGAATGCTCGGCTAACGTTTCTTCGTTGGAGAGGTCATTAAGAATGGGCAAACTATAGAACTCATTCTTACTCTCCTTTACCAATGCCTCATCCTTGGTTAGGTCTTCAGCACTGATCCACATATGCTCGTTTTGCTTCATGCTATATATCGATGATTCGAATATTCTTTATTAATAATGACATTTTTGACACTCCAATCCTCCTATCTCTTCCACGGTAACACCTGACCGCTTTCCTTCCTGTATCTCTTTATGATATTGCTCGTAGCTATCGTAATATGGATTATTGGTGAATTTCACCTCGGTTTCTCTGTGGCAATTCACACACCAGCCCATCGAGAGTGGAGAAAACTGCTTTACCTCTTCCATTTCTTCAACCGGACCATGACATGTCTGGCATTCCACTTCGCCCACAGATACGTGTTGTGAGTGATTGAAATACACATGATCGGGCAGATTATGGATACGAACCCACTCAATCGGACCCTGAATCTGTGGCTTTGTTTCTGATGTGAGTGAAGATTTGATCTCCTCCCATTGTGTCTCCATGAGTCTTTCTCCCCGGCGATCCAGCTTTCCATTGTCTACTACATACTGATTAGCAATCCAGGCCGTGTATACGGTCTTGATTTCTTCCTCTGTCATAGACTCATAGTTTTCTATGTAGGTATCCTTACTTGGATCGTACCCAATAGAAGCAAAAATCTTTGTCAACTCACCGGTACCATATTTGGAACCTACCTTAATGGCCTTGTGGCAATTCATACAGGTATTGGTAGCAGGAATCACCGAGTGCTTACTACGACGAGCACCATCATGACAATATTGGCAATCAATCTGATTGATGCCAGCATGTGTTTCGTGTGAAAACTTGATAGGTTGCTCAGGCTCATAATCCTGCATTCTATTCAGGCCAATTGCATTATTGACAGTAGTATATCCTCCCAAAACAATCAGGGCAAAGATCAATAGTCCGATCATACCCTTGGAAGTAAGCATAGACCAAAGTGACTTAGGTCCTTCAGTCTCAATACCTTGAGCCTGATCTGCCATATACCTGAGTCGACTCAGTACTCTTGCAAGTACCAACGAGAGAGCAATCAGAAAACCAAAAATGATATAATATATAAGGTATCCACCGAAAGGACCTTTATCTTCCGCGGCAGCAGTACCTGCTGCACCTGCTCCACCACCTGCTGTTGCGGCAGCGCCGTAGGTCCCATCTGCCACTCCGGCTACGTACAATAAAACTGACCCTATCTCATCATCTGTGAGCGTAGGGAAAGCTTGCATCGCCACCTTATTATATTGATTGTACACTTCCACCGCTCTTGGGTGTCCACTCTCAATCAAGGCAGCAGAATTTCGAATCCATGCATACAGATCTTCTGAAGGGTAATCAGCCCAACGTTCCTCCACTCCAGCAAGCGCCGGACCCGTCATATCCTGCACCATATTTCTGTTATGGCAGCTGGCACACATGTTTTTAAACACTGTTTCACCTGCTGCAGCACTAGGCTGGGCATTCAAAGAGATGGTCGAACTAAGGAGAAAAACTACGCATGAAAGTCTGAAAAGTAGCGACTTATATATCATCCTTTTTCTGTTTAATCACACAGGTCTGGTAAATGTGTGGCAAAAATACAATTCGTTTATTTTTATCAGTCATAATTGGAGCAAAGCCACAATTATTTAGATGCTTTCTAAATAGAAGACCAGACTCAAACAGCAACCATCGCCTTAATGTGAGGATAAGGATCATAATCTAATAGTTTGAAGTCTCCGTATTCAAAGTCAAATATGGTTTTTTTCTCTGGATTCACAGATATGGTGGGCAATTGTCTGGGCGTTCTGCTAAGTTGCAGATGGGCCTGTTCAAGATGGTTTTTATATAGGTGTACATCTCCGAAAGTATGTACGAAATCACCAGGTTTAAGGTCACAGACCTGAGCCATCATGATCGTAAGTAGTGCATAACTGGCAATATTGAATGGTACACCTAAGAAGGTGTCCGCGGATCTCTGATATAGCTGACAAGACAGCTTCCCATCGGCTACATAAAATTGAAACAAGCAATGGCAGGGTGCCAATGCCATCTCTTTCAGGTCCCCCACATTCCATGCATTCACCAGAATCCTGCGCGAATCGGGCGTGTTTTTTATCATCTCCACAGCCTCACTAATTTGATCCACTGTGCGACCATCCTGACACGACCAACTACGCCATTGTTTTCCGTAGACCGGACCAAGATCACCCTGCTCATCGGCCCATTCGTTCCAGATACGGACACCATGATCCTGCAGATACTTCACATTGGTATCTCCATTCAAGAACCAGAGTAGTTCATAGATAATCGACTTAAGATGTAATTTCTTGGTAGTGATGAGGGGAAATCCTTCCTGAAGGTCAAATCGCATTTGGTATCCAAAAACACTCAAAGTCCCGGTCCCCGTGCGATCTGTTTTCTCCACGCCAAAATCTAAGATGTGTCTAAGCAGATCCTGGTATGCTTTCATGACACAAAAATGATAATTATATTAAAGAAATCTTAATCTGACCTCAAAAATTTAACACGGAAGTTTTCAACAAGATCTATCATGTATTGATACTGATCAATGTGCTCGTTGCTATTATCTTTCTATCATTGACACAGAACTCGTAATCCAAATTGCTCACAAGTGCTTGAGGGCTGGAATAGAATGAAAAAGTGTATCGACTTTTTCGGAGACCTTTTGATTGGGTACTAATACCGGTGCATGATGCGGTTTTATTCGGGCATCGATGACCAGGGGTCCTTCACAACCCCAGTGTTTAAACTCGGTAAATGATCCGATACCATATATATCATGTGATGGATTGGATCGGGTAAAAGTGACCCACAGAAAATTGGACCAGTCTTCTGCCAGAAAAGATGCATCGTCACATATGATTAGGAGTGGATAGCCATCGAGGTTTATGGACTTGAGATCATCACAAAGCAACGAGACGTCCTTTACTGCGTGGGCATAATTTTCGAAAGGATCGATCTCTAAAGCAATGATGCCAGGTGACACCAATGCAGCATCCTTAATTTTTTCCACCTTCTTCAAGCCTTCTACTATCTGGGATTCTGACCCCAAATTACGTAGCTGAGGTCCATGTGCTGCCATTACAACTTTTGACCCCTCATTCCAGCTACTGCCGGAGTAATCCAGTGTATCAATCGTAGTACGGGTCTGAAAATGAAGATCCCGTTTCCAATCTACGCGGTGCAAAAAGTGCTGAAAGAAATTATAAGAATCCTGGGCCGTCAGTTGGGGAAA
>JAUILM010000974.1 GCA_030432855.1 Bacteroidia bacterium | reverse complement strand
TGCGGGCTTTGCAAAACGAGTACTATGTTTCCCCCGACAGACTGACTGCTGCCGGACGTTCATACTATATGCCGAAGGCGGATAATAGTACACATGTGGGTCGGGGACTCAATCGTAGGACGGAAATCATCATTACGCCTAAACTGGATCAGTTCTTTCAGCTCCTGGAGTCACCTAAGGTACCGGGATAGGAGAGCGCTCAGCTATCTAATAGTTTCTGACCCAGTAGGTCAGTGTATTCTCCCGAGTCGATCCATTTTAACAACTCACTGGCTCTGAATACACTCCAGTTGTGATCACCCAGTATAAATCCCACAATCTTGTCAAAAGTGCGTGGGTCCAGCATTTCCATCGAAGATGCTTGCTCTATAAAGGGTGAAACATTATAGTTCTGCCAATAACGCTCAGGCAGACCTGCCCACTTGGCCAGAACCAGCATTGCCGCATTAGTATCCTGACATGCCAGCAATCCCCCTCGATCCGCCGTATAGTCTGCCATATGTGACCAGTTGAAAAGTGCATAGCGCAAACCTGTAGATACCAAGGACCCTATGCCTAAAGTTACAGCCGATAGAGCCTCAATAATGTCAGGAAAAATAAGCCCAATCTCTTGATAAAGGATATGATTACTTCTCAGATGGGCAATTTCACGACCGATCATGAAAAGCAATTCCTGGTGCGACAGTTTATCCACTGCCTCGGTCGATATAATCATGATGGGATCTTCCATGCCCATGGTACGAGTCAGAAGCTCTTCAGTACGCTGAAGGTAAACTACAGGTCGCAATGGACACTCAAGCACTTCGCAAGCTTTGTCTACTAAAAAAGTCAGATGAGTGAATGAATTTCCGTCCGCTTTTAGACAACTACCCATGACCTGGAGCTTCATGGTTTTTTCAAATCCTAATTCGTAAAATTTACTTACGACTTTTCCCAGTCCCCTGGTATTCTTGAGACGTTCCAGCGCCTGTACCTCAAGCGGATGTGCGAAGTCCTCAGCCAAAATACCCTTTAATGTGTGTGGTCCCATCAGAGATTGATACTAATGCTATGTTGCTACGGCATAAGGATACTCAATATTGATTAAAGTTAGTCCCTCAGGAGATATTCTTTTTCGGTGTGGAAAGTCATCGCGTCCATCCTTCAAAATCTGGAGAAAGTTCTGTTCCGAAATCGTTCCATCTCCTACTTGAAGTAATCGCTGCACCAATAATCTTACCATACCCTTGAGAAATCGATTAGCCTTAAAAGACCAAATAATTCGATCCTCTAATTCCAGAATTTCCACCTGTTGCATATCACAGATGGTAGCATCATGCTTATCTGGCTGAAGACAAAATCCTGCAAAATCATGTCTGCCCTTAAGTGCTTCTGCTACTTTCTTCATACTGTCCACCGCGCATCTACATTCCGGAAGCCAAAAACTGTAGAATTGTTTTCGAGGATTTTTCAGTCGGTGGATCTGATATCTGTAGGTTCGGTAGAGGACATCATGTTGCGCATTTGCTGTAGGGTGCATTTTTGTCACCGAATAAATCGAGATATCACCGGGTAGAAATTGATTGAGGCGAAATACAAGCTCAGGGGGTGGTGCCACATCGGTATCGAGATGGCAATAAAAGTGGTCAGCATGTACACCTGCATCTGTCCGGC
>JAUILM010000197.1 GCA_030432855.1 Bacteroidia bacterium | reverse complement strand
TGTATCGTCCTGAAATAAGTTGACAGAATTATTGAATTGTAAACAGTTCCATTTGCCTAGGATCTATGAATTCTTTCTGGTTATCATAGGTAAAAATCTGCATTTTCGATCTCTGTTCCAAGGGTATTGACCTCAGATATTTTTCATACTCCACTGGAGACTTATCTAGTAGTGAGCTATGGGGTTTGTCAAAGTTATAGGCTTCCACAGCATCACGTAGTTTCCTTTTCAATTGATATTCACTTCCAATTCGCCAGTGTTTCAGGTATTGATTTTTGATCGTTCTATTTACTCTTTCTACATGGGTGTTTTCATAAACCGACCGGCACATGCTGATTTGTATGCCATGCTCTTTGAGATGCCCTGTGTAGTCTCTACTTACATATTGTGAACCTCTATCCGAGTGATGGATTAATGTGCCTCCATAGTGTTCAATGCCCCTGCTTTCCAAAGCCATATATAGGGCTCTTATATTATGCTCTGCTCTTAAGTTATCACTCAGCGCATATCCGATGATTCTTCGGGAATACACATCAATGATGAAGGTTATGTAATAAAATCGTTCATCAAGTCTATAGTAAGTGATATCACTACTCCAGACCTGGTTGACACCTGTAAACTCGTAACCTACCAGTAGGTTGGTATATTCACTGGCCGCATGAACAGCTGTCATTGTGGTCTTGGGAGGACTGTATTTCCCCTCTAATCCATAGGCTACACCCAAAGCGATAAAGCGATCCCGGCCGATTCCTTCCGGCTCGACCTTCTCATATAAGCGACGAAGTCCCATCCCTGGATGGATGTCTCGTATCTCAGTGATGAGCCCAATTAAATAGGGAACCAATGCTTCTTCCTCTTTGATGCGAGCTACCATCTGATGATGAGCCTGACGGCTAATTCCACTTCTCATATAGATTTGGTTCATCTTGTAGTCATGTTCCCGGTCGTGTTCTCTGAACCACTCGATCGTCTGGGTTCTAAGTTTTTTTTTACGTCATACCCCAGTTCGTCACTGGCTAGTTCAACTAGTTTCTCCAGGTAATCGATATCCAATTGCTTTTGACCTATGGTCCGCTCCAGGTCAGCTACTTTCTCTTGTAAGATCTTGGTCTTCATGGATTCACTTTTCATTTCCACTATCTGGTTGGTCCCCTTCGAATGGTGATGGGAGTAGCGATACAACCATTTATAAACAGCACTACGGCTTACCTTATAAAGATGGCTAATTTCACTCACTGTGATTTGACCCTTAATAAGTTCATCCACTCTGGCCTTACGAAAGGCTTCAGAAAAAAAACGTTGTTGTCGTACTTGATACTTCTGTCCTTTCTCTTTTGGCTTATTTTTCATTTTCAGTTGACGTTTTTTGTCAACCTATATCAGGACAGTACAGTCTCCAGTTCGCAGTCTCCAGTTCGCAGTCATGTCCGTAGGATGCGCACTCGGTTGAGTTGATATGTTTATGAACTTGCGATCAACTCGCAACTCTGCGATCTCCGTGACATTAGCGAGATGTTGAATCGGTAAACACATATTCACTGCATCACCTTACCTAGCTACCCAAGACCTAATGCCCAATGCCTTCTTTTCAGTTCTCAGTTCTCTGCAAATTAACCACTAAGGCCACTAAGGATTGTGCTAAGGCAAGACCACTAAGAATCTCAGCAGCAAAGTAGGTCATGCAAAAACTTAACACTGAGGTAGTTCTTAGGTTTAGTGTCTTCGTAATGCATTGATAATCAATAAATAATGGGATGTCCCCCTTAAGGGGGTAGAATTTTCAAAATCTGTGATTTTGTCAAAATTCTGGGGGTGGAATGAGGGTCGGTTCACCCGGCATTTGATTTAATATTTTACACCCAGAAATTATGTTGTTATGTTGATGTTTATTAATATGCTTACATGATCCGAAAGGTATTTTTTTGCTTTGGCTGGCAAAAGTTGGAAGTCGCACAGCTCAAACCAGCTGGGTACGTCTTAATGGTCGTGGATGGCAGACAGCCGGTACATCTGCAAAAAATAGTGAAGCAGGGTTGGTGACGGTGTGAAGTAGAACTAATGAAAATTATTTGGTTATGGGCTTTGTATCAATTTCTATACAATCTTATATCAAGATCCATCTAAGGAATAATCCGACTGAGGACAAATCAACATTAACCAGAAACCTTAAGAGAGCACTTTCTGACTTTCAAAGTGGAGTCAAGTGTTCCTGTGGTAATGATATTTGGGTCATTGGGTCTTCTCAGATCGGAAATACCTGCTTTACCTGTTTGACTGGGGAGTCCATGCCAACAGATCACTATGAGATAGATGCTGCACTTCCAAAATCACAGCCAAAAGAGGGACGGCGGCATATTGACGACATGGACCCAACCATGATTTCGGGCTTTTTTGATGATGATGGTTATGAAATTAATATGAATCTCGTGAAAAAGCCTGGATTGTGCCTTACCTGCATCCACGAAAACAATCCACATGAGGAATTACTTTGTCAGATGAATCGGTATGATCAAAAAGATAATGCTGAATTTATCTGTGGAGCTTACCGGAGGAGGGAATAGAAACATGATCAGGACTTCCGAATGGTATTACTGATCAGGATGTGACAATGTCCTGGATTTTTATTATCCTTTTCTATAGAAGGATATTCCCAATCGTTCTACAGAGAATGTGGGGAATCAGGTAAGACCGGAAGAAGCGTATGATTTTAGAGGTTGATTTGAGGGGTTTATTGGATTGGTTGGTGCTTGTCTTATGTTTTTATTCTTTTCCTCTTTGTGCTCAACCCGGTACAGATTCGCTCGAGAGTCTGTTGCAGCATGCTGGTGGGAGGGAAAAAGCCGAATTGCTCCTGGATTTGGCCGGAAATACCCGGCTGGGTGATGTGGAGAAAGCCATTGCTCAGGCTGGTGAAGCACTGCAACTTGCCAGGGATGGTGACTATGATCAGACTGTGGGGAAGGCGCTGCGTAGATTGGGATTCCTGCATTCCTCACTCGGTCAAAACGGTGAGGCTCTGGAATATTATCTGGAAGCATTGAAAATTGCCCGTGGGGAAGGCAATATTAAGGCAGAATCCAAAGTGCTGTATCAGTTGGGTCGATTTTATTCTGACCAGGAAAATTATGAAAAGGCCCTGGAGTATTATTTCGCAGCACTTGATATTCAGCGGGCTTTGGATGATACCAAAGGTGTGGCATCCACCTTGTTTTATATCGGCACTTTACATGCATCCAGAGATGTTCGTAAGGACGCACTTTCCTTTTTCAGGCAGTCCTATCAGCTGGCAAGTGATATCGGGGATTACCGTCGAATGGCCATGTCTGCTTCGGAAATGGGTATATTATATCAGGAGGCCAACCAGCTCGATACTTCCATACTTTTTTACCGGGAAGCTCTGAGTGCGGCAGAGGAATTGGGTAGTGTACACGCGCAGGCTGCCATACTCTTTCGGATGAGTACTGCCTATCAGGATAATGACCGAATGGAAGAGGCAGTTGCGTTGAATCGCAAACAAGTTGAGTTGGGAAAATCCCACAGAAACAAATCCATAGAAGCCCAGGGGTATCAACATCTGGCGGAGTTATACTATGTAGATAACCAGCTTGACCGGGCGATAAAATATCTGCAGCAGGCGGATTCGATATATCGACAATTGGGATATGCACGAAATGTGGTGATTATTGCCAATCAAATGGGAAGTTATCTCCTGGAACAGGATGCAGGGGCAGCCGTCGAAATCATCTCCCGGGCGCTGCGACAAGCCAGGGCAGCAAAAATGATCGAGCAGCAGGAGATCGCTTTAAATAATTTGATTCAGGCCTATTCTCAACAAGAGAACTATGACCAGGCGTTGCAGGCGCAATCTCACCTAATCGAATTTAAGGATAGTATTTTCAATATTGAAAAGGAAAAACAGATCGCAGCCATTCAGACCCAATATCAAACCCGGCAAAAAGAACGGGAGATTGCAAGCCTGGAAAATGCACAAAAAAGCTCCAGATTGATCAGAAATGCGATGGCGGTGGTCATTGCACTCATGCTAATTATTGGACTGTTACTCATCAGTAGGCAAAGACTGAAAATCGCCAAGAAGGAAACAGAAATCGAGAATAACAGACTGGAAGAAGAAAAACTTCAGGATGATCTGGCCTTTAAAAACAAACAATTGACCACGCATAGTTTACACCTTATTCAGAAAAATGAAACGCTGAAAGATCTGAAGGAGGAAATCGGTGAACTCAGAAAGGCATTGACCGATGAGTCCTTGTCTGGCAAATTGCGTTCGGTCGATCATCTCGTGGATCACAGTTTCAACCTTGATCATGACTGGAAGGAATTTCGATTGTATTTTGAAAGGGTACATCCCGGTTTTACCGAAAAGCTTCAAAGTAAGTTTCCCGATCTCACACCCAATGATTACAGGTTAGCTACGCTAATCAAGCTTCAAATGACCACAAAGGAAATGGCCAGTATTTTGGGGATTTCCCCAAACAGTGTAAAAACGGCGAGGTACAGACTACGCAAAAGACTGGACTTGGATTCTGAGGACAACCTGACTGAATTTTTGATTGAGGTGTAATTGCCACCCTGTCTCTTCCTGTACACCTGAAATTGTTGGTTTTTAGTCCATTGTATACTTGTTGTATACCCCTGTAGCTTGCCCTAAGGCTCTTTGAGTTCTACTTTCTACGGGTAATCAGGCAGGGATAATGACTTGCGAATGTGAATTGCCATTCGCTTGATGTTCATATAGATATTAAAACTGAAAACTGAAATTGAAAATGGAAGAAATTCAAGTACAGACCCTCGAAAAGCGAGACATTACTCTTACACCGGAAACACTGGAAGATTTCAAAGGTCGGATTCGGGGCCAACTCATTACACCCGATAGTGATACCTACAACGACGCACGTAGTATTTATAACGGCATGATCAACAAAAAACCTTCTATGATCGTTCGTTGTGCCAATGTGGGTGATGTCGTCAGGTCGGTTAATTTCGCCCGAGACAACAATTTACTGACGGCCATTCTGGGTGGTGGTCATAATGGTCCGGGATTAGGCCTTTGCGATGATGGTATAGTACTCGATCTGTCGTTGATGAAGGGAATACGAGTCGATCAGGAAGAAAGGACTGTCGTGGCTGAATCCGGATGTACCTGGGGTGATGTAGACCGGGCAACAAACGTATTTGGTTTGGCCACCGTCAGTGGCGTCATTTCCACTACTGGCATCGCCGGCCTGACATTAGGTGGAGGACATGGATATCTGACAAGAAAGTACGGTCTAACCATCGACAACCTGATTGAAGCAGATGTGGTGCTGGCAGACGGTTCTTTGGTCAGGGCCAGTGCATCTGAGAACGAAGATCTCTTTTGGGCTCTGAGGGGAGGTGGCGGTAACTTCGGCGTAGTCACTGCCTTCAAATACCAGCTTCATCCCGTCGATACCGTCATAGCAAGCCCGATGTTCTGGCCAGTGGAAAAAGCAGAGAAGATGATGCGCTGGTACCGTGAATTCCTGCCGGGTGCACACGAGGATATCTATGCATTTTTCCTGACAGCCGAAGTGCCCGGAGCACCATTTCCCCCGGAATTGCATGGACGCAAAGTCTGTGGTGTACTGTGGTGCATCCTTCCTACTCATCCGGATTCTGAATCAGTCCTTCAGTTAGCCAGGGAGGTGGAGGAACCTTTGTTTGAACTGGTGGATGAAATGCCTTATCCGGACTTGCAGTCTATGTTTGACGATCTTTATGAACCGGGTTTGCAGTGGTACTGGAAAGGTGATTTTGTGCGCCAATTGTCAGATGAGGCTATAGACAAACATCTGGAGTATGCCAGCGTGCCTACCACATTATCGACGATGCATTTATATCCAGTCAATGGGGTCGTACATAAAACAGATAGTGAGGATACGGCCTGGAATTACCGTGATGTGAACTGGTCGATGGTCATTGCCGGCATCGCCGATGACCCCGGGGAAAATGACAAAATCATCAAATGGGCAAGGGGGTTATGGAATGCCATCCATCCTTACACCGCAGGGGCTTCTTATGTCAACTTTATGATGGAAGAAGGGGATGAACGAATCAAAGCAACCTATGGGGATAATTTCGATCGGCTGAGAGGAATAAAAGCAAAATATGATCCGGATAATTTTTTTCGGGTTAATCAGAACATTAAGCCCAGCGAAAATTAATTGAATCAACCAAGAATTGAACTAAAAACTAGAATTATGAAATTGAAACAATTTAAATTTAATACGATATTAATATTGCTGTTTGCAGCATTTTTATCTGTGCCTGAAGTAACTTTTGGTCAGAAAAAGAAGGCTCAAAGTGAGGCTATTGTTTGGCAAACGGATAATGAGGCATTAGAATGGGGACCCTGTCCGGAGTTTATGCCGAACGGATGTCAGATTGCCGTGCTGCAGGGAGATCCGAAAAACCCCAATACCGATATATTTTACAAACTACCGGGAAATACGTCGGTTGCCCGGCACTGGCACCATTCACCTGAACGCATGGTGTTGGTTTCCGGAAAATTGCAGGTAAACTATGATGACCAGAATCCGGAAGTTATTGAGACAGGAGACTATGCCTACGGACCAGCCGAGAAACCGCATACAGCCACTTGTCTTTCCGATGAGCCTTGTATCCTGTTTATAGCTTTTGAAGATCCTGTCGATGCCATGCCCATGGATAAACCGGCTCAGGGAGGGTAGATATTACACTAACTTTTTAGGGTGATAGTGCTCAAAACAAATCTAAAGCCACACCTGACTCTTGCGAAAAGGACATGTGTTAATTTTTGCTTTGATATAGAATTCAGGAGGTGGCTTTTTTCTACTTTAGAATTATGTCTAGGTCGATCCTGGTTTGCACATTTATGTTATCATGGATGTGGGTAGTAGCCCAACCCCTGACATCTAATGCAGCGTGGAATTATTGCTATTCCGTGATGCTGGAAAATCCAATTCCTTATGAAGATCTGATGTTGACAAGTGGTGAATCATATGAGTTGTATGGAAAAGACTGCATGAGGGTTATAATATCCGGGCCGTCAACATTGCGGACCAGGGACTCCATAGTGCTTTGCCAGGATGACGACAGAGTTTATTACCAGGAAGAAGATTCTTTATATCTCTTGTATGACTTCAGTCTGACTGCTGGTGATACCCTGCAGGTTCGGTTTCCCTTGGAGTTTGATACCAGTTATGTAGTGGAACAACCTGGGGACGAGATATCTTTTGATTTAAAGATTGATTCAGTTGGTTCAGATTTGTTGGGAGGTGTCAGTGTACGAAAGCAATATATTTCGGTCTTAAATGCCAATCCCTGGGTCCATTTTGGGTCCTTTATCCGTGAACGGACCGGATTTGAATATTGGCTGTTGCCTTATTTTGGATATGAGGCGTTAGATGGTGACGGCATTGGAGGGCTCTCTCGCTACGCAGATCAGGAGATAAATGTCGGGTTTGATGAGGTATGCATGACTACTTCGATTTTTGAGGATAAGCATAGTGCCATCGATGTTCTGGTCTATCCTAATCCTTTCCGAGACTTTTTGCAGGTGGAAACCGCCATTAAGCCTCACCGTGCAGATCTTTTTTCAGGAACTGGAAGTCTCCTGGGGTCTGCTGAAATGGCAGATGGAACTCTGAATTTTTCCCATCTAGATCTACAATCAGGGTTGTATTTGATTCGATTGTATTCGAAGGAGGGAGCTGCAGTTATCAAAGTGATGAAACAATAGCCTGCTTCGTATTGTAGTTTATTTGTTGGAATAATTGTAATTTATAGGTACTCTTCAGCAATTACGAAATTGGATTCTGTAATGAGATGTACTATTACTTTTCTATGTCTGACTTTCTTGTTCACCTTCACCGGTTGTGTTAATGATCATTTTGAACAGCCTTCCCCCAAGGAGGATTTGATTGAAAAGCTGATTCGGTCGGAGGAGGGCCAGGCGGCTCTATTCCAGGGTAAGGTAGTTGTCCTGAAGAAGGAATATTGTATGACCGAGGATTGTGAAGCGTTTTTTGAGAAGTCCAAAGATCAGGTAAGGATTTATTCCCTTCCGGATGCTTTTATGTCGGGAATCAGTGGTGGGTTGATAATTCACGCAATCAATATGGAGAAGGGTGAGATAGTGGTGGAGACAGAGGCAGGGCTCAAAGTCATACGGTAGAGGTACCCTAAAGTCTATGAGTTGGCACATATAAAGCAAATCCTGATCATGTATCTAAGGCTGACTTGCAAGTCAGGTCAGGAGTGCTGCACTTGCAACTCGATACCGATCGTTTTACAGCGAGCCGAAAAATGATCATGTTAGAGTAGCAAAGGGCTCAACACTTGTTGAGTTTGATCGTACATTTTTCTCATATTTAGGCAATGCAGCATTTAAAAGTCCATTCTGACCCCAGAGTCGTCGAAGTTTTCGACCGATACCCCGCTAAGGTTCGAAACAAAATGGACCATTTGCGCAGGTTGATTCTCGAAGCTGCCAACGAACTGGAAGAGGTGAAGGAGTTGGAGGAAACTTTAAAATGGGGTGAGCCCAGTTACATCGCCAAAAAAGGAACGACCATCAGAATAGACTGGAAGGAGAAACACCCTGATCAATATGCCATGTACTTTCAGTGTACCAGTTTAATGGTACCATCTATCAAAATGGCCTATGGTGATAATTTTAGATATGAAGGGACAAGGGCATTGATTTTCAGTCTGGATGAACCGCTTCCCGAGACCGAGCTTAAGAACTGTATTAAGGCGGGTTTGACCTACCACCGGGTAAAGCATTTGCCTATGCTGGGACTTT
>JAUILM010000196.1 GCA_030432855.1 Bacteroidia bacterium | reverse complement strand
TGCACATCAATGGATCACTACCGGAGTATCGTACCACAAATCATTTAGGATTTGATATCAATAAATTCTCATACCAGTAGAGTCCACTTCTTCCTGGTAGTATCAAATCCAGGTCACCATCTCCATCCAGATCAGCCGCCTTGGGATCAAGACTAATACCGGCGGGTCCATCGGACTGGATGGTATACCGATTAAAAAGATGTGTTTCCTTATCAAACTCGTACCGGTAGATGACGAGTGGATCAGTTGCTCCGGGATCACGTCCTTCGTGAGCCCAGAATCGTTTGCCATTAACAAATTCCATTTGTCCGTCATTATCCATATCCACCCAGAGTGGGCTGTGACCCTGTGACCAGGTAGTGTCAATCGTATGTTGGGTCCAGGTCCTGCGATCACCATCTTGCTTTTGCTCCATCCAATAGGTGCCATATCCATGTCCTATCGACCAGATCAGATCATTATCACCATCAGAATCTACATCTGCAACCACGACCGGCATGGATGTCCGGCCCAAATCAAACTCCGGATGCCAAATCCACTTTCCCTTTCGAGGATCAGCTGGTGCCTCAGCCCAACCCTGTGTCCCCACAAAATCACCCCGACCATCTCCATTTATATCCCCAAAGCCACTACCATGACCTCCTGCTGCTGAATCAATTTCATATCGCTGCCATACCGCATCGTTGCCAGGCATCAATTCATACCAGGAAGCAAAGTACCATGCACTGGGAACCAGATCGTCCACCTCTCCATCGCCATCTACATCATAAAGTCTGCCCGTCTCCATTCGGCCGGGTTCTTCGACGATATGCTTTTTCCACTCACCAAGAGAGGGGCCAGGATGCTCTAACCAGTAAATTGAGGAGCTTCTAAAGTTGACGTGAATGATATCTGTCCAACCATCTCTATTTACGTCCATTTCCAGATGAGAATAGCCATCAGGACGACCGCCAATTACTTCTACTTCACGTACAAAATGTCGCTTCCATTCCGGACCTTCATACCACCACCCTCCACTAAGGATATCCTTAATTCCATCTTTGTTAATATCGGAGACTGCGGCGGCACTAAATATGGCATTCTCATCTATGACGTGGAGCTTAAATTTCAATCCATCATCTGCCTCCAGATATTGGCATCTGGCTGATATCAAAGCAATCCAGATGAAAGTACAGGTGAGTATCACTGGCAGATTAAGACCTCTGGTACACATATTGACTCATTTGTACTTAAGGTAACGATTTTTGAGTGTGGGTCCTGCTTTTGATGACGATTATTGGACTCCTTCAAATATTTGATTGGCCAGTTCTTCCAAATCAATTCCGAGATTGTCCCTGTTGATCTTCAATGCGGTGGATTTCCAGTCCTCGGGAAGATTGGAAGCTCCCAGGTAAGCTCCCAGGATAGCTCCTGTCACAGCGGCAACAGTATCATTGTCTCGACCGTAATTTACCACAAACTCTATAGTCTTCTTAAAGTCTCCGTCACAAAACTCCAGGGCGGTCAGATTGATTAGGTGAATCTCTCCCGCATGGAATGGAATATCCTGTAGCTTTTCATCAAGAAGACGATAGGCTTCTTCTACCTGGTGATAATATGCAGGATCATAGGGATAGTCCCTAACCGGCACTTTCCCCTCGTTCACAACCTGTCTGGCCTCATAGACTATACGTTTAGCATCCTGATAAATACGATGAGCAATGCGACCTACCAGGCGGCTTTTAAAATAATGCTGCGGATCTACCGTAGCAGTTACAGCACCGATGTCTCCAATTTGTACACTATCTGCCATTGCCTGAGCCACGTAGGCTGCTGTGAGTCCTGTGATATCGCGGGCATATCCCAAATCAAAAATTCCAAGCTCATAGGACTTATTGTAGGCCTGCATAGGATTCGCCCCGAATATAGCGCCGACCAAAGGTGCATACAGCATTCCAGCGCAAGCCATTTCTCCACCGTAAAACTTATTAAGGGCCGCACTATATGCGTTAATTTCATTGTCGAGGTAAGGTTTTGCCACTTTGGCCCATTCTTGCAACCAGGTCATGTGGAGGATCTCCGTTTCGATAGATTCAGGATCAAAATCATCACTTTGGCCCACATGGTCCTTTTCCTGTACATATACATCCAGGATATTCTGGGCAAAATCACGGGCATTTAGATCAGCTCCTTTCTCAGCATATAACTCACCCAGCAAATATTTCCATCGCGTGTCGTCCGTGGTACCACCCGGAGGCAGGTTATAGTCCCAGGGACCTTCCGGAGATCCGGGTCGAATCACCGGATCAAAACTATCTACATATCCTGCCTGGATCTTAATATCATCTCTATGCCACATTTCCGTCGGTGCACCCATAGCATCTCCGATAGCCGACCCAATCAGCATGCCTAGTATCTTATCATGATACATGTCGCTTGCCAGGGTACTTCTACTTTCATCTGAAATGCCAGCAGCATTAGCAACAGGAAAGGAATCTAGTGTCTGTTCATTACCACCAGATTGACTACAACTTGTAAGAAAATACAATATAATACATCCACAGAGATGAGCTACTCGTCCCATAAGCTCTGTAATGTGTAAGGAGATCCTTCCAGACACCAGATGGCTCCATCGATAAATCGATACCCCTTGTCCAAAGCCTGCATCGCACCCATCTCCTGATCAGTCAGTGAGATCTCAACGGATAGGAGATTCTCACGCTGGCGGCCGGGATTGGCGGACTTAGGAATCACCGATACACCACGATGCATCTGCCAGGCCAGGATCACCTGAGCGGGTGAAGCGTTATATTTTTCTGCAATCTCCAACACCACTGGATTTTCAAGTAGGGGAGGTTCGTTGTCCTTAATTAATCGAGCCGGACGGTCCTTACTACCCAGGGGAGAATATGCTGTCAGGACAATATTCTCCAACTTGCAGAAATCCAGTAGATTCGATTGTTGTAGAAATGGATGCGATTCGACCTGGTTCGCTTCAGGTCGAATACGACACTGTGTGAGCAACCTTCTCAGTTTGGGTACATTAAAATTAGATACTCCCAGGTGTCTTACCAACCCATCAGATACAAGTCGTTCCATGGCAGTCCAGGTATCAATAATGGGAATCTCATCCAGGCTAAGAAAGTGACTGCCTTCTGACGGGAATCCAATTTCTGGTTTTAATGCCACAGGCCAGTGCATCAGGTAGAGATCAATATAGTCCAGCTGGAGATCACTAAGTGTTTTCTGAAGTGCCGGCAACACATCCTCGGGCAGATGATTATTATTCCAAAGCTTAGAAGTGATCCAAAGCTCTGAACGCTTTACTTCTCCTGCAGCAATGGCATCAGAAATAGCCTGACCTACTTCTTCTTCATTGTCATAGCGGGCTGCACAGTCAAAATGTCGATATCCGATCCTAATGGCTTCCCGGACTGCGTGATAGGCTTGTTTTTCTTCTGATTTCCAGGTACCAAGACCTAAAAGTGGCATCTTGTCGCCGTTACTGAAAGTTGCGAATTTCATAGTCTATTTGGTTTTAGCTCAGTTTGTGATTACATCAATCTCGGCTAAAGTAGCCCAATTCAAGCCAGCGAGGTCTTCGGTGAGTTGAATTTTGATATACCTACAGCTAACAGGCTGCCTGAGCTGAATGTTTTGAATAACGGGATTATTGAGAATGTTGGCAAATTCGAAATCGAGAATCTCCTGCTTCCAATTAACTCCATCCTGACTTAAAGCCACTGCCACTCGCTTTAGATGACCGCCCTCCCTGTGGTCCTGTCGGGGTAAAAGCGACAATGTTTCCAGCATAACTACTTGTCCAAGATCAAGTATCACATCACATGGCAACTCAGCATGATTTTCATTGCTTCTCCAAATTGTCCCTTCTTCACCATCAATCAGCTGTCTGAGATAATCATCATTACCACAAGTACTTCTGATATTCCAGTGATGCTTTGGTATATCAAATGCACGCGTCACCACATCTGAACTTTGCGTGTAGTTTTCAATATAAGCCCGGGCTTTGACCGTGCCCTTCTGATCAAAGACGAAAGGACCCTCGTACAAGAAATCAGAAGTGTCGGGCTCTGAACCATCCAACGTATAGTATATAACGGGATCGGGTGAATCAACGTGAATAGACACCATTCCTCCAGCTTCCCTGGATAATTCAGGTGAGGACAAGCGTTCCGGCACACGAAATACCTCTAGATTATTAATAACTGGCGGCGCTTTACCGTCCAGCATGATTTTTATCTTTTGGGTCACTACTTTTGGAAACTTTGCTAACCTCCGATTACCAATTGTATTTCCTTCGAATACTATTTCAAATTGGCCATCCTTGAATACCTCAATAGTGAATGAGCGAACACGTTGTCCCAAAGTGATGTATTCCTGCAGCAGTACCGTATTTATTTCCATTTCCGATCCCAGGTCAATTTCAACCACGTCACTGGAGTTTGAACTTGCCCAGAAGGTCTGAAGATCTTCATCTACCATATGTTCCGGTGGAAACTTGTCACTATATATCGTTCCGGTGGAAGCGGAGGTGAGCGAAGCAAGATTTTTGGAAAATGCTTCATCAATGTAAGCTTTCAGTCCTTGCAGTGCCTTAATATCATTTTCATGTACAAGTCCCCTGGTATCCACCGGGAGATTGAGCAAAAAATTACCATTCATTCCCACGGAATGATACCAGTTATCAACGAGTTGATTCACTGACTTCACGTCATCATCCTCTTCTTTATGATAAAACCAGCCCGGGCGGATAGAAGTATTCACTTCAGTGGGCAGCCAGATATCTCCATCTTCATGCCCGGCCTGCAACTGATCATTGACTCCGGGAATGCCGGGATAAAAAGCACCTTCCCGTACCGTACTCCAATTGACTGATCCTGCATATCCTCTTTCATTACCCACCCATCGAATATCTGGGCCAGCATCACTAAATATTACCGCATCGGGTTGGTGTTTTCTCACTACCTCTGCAAAGCCAGGAAAATCATATACCTGCTTCTTTCCATTAGGTCCTTCACCATTGGCCCCATCAAACCAAACCTCGTAGATCGGTCCATACGAGGTCAGCACTTCTTCCAGCATATCCTTAAATACATCATTATAGCTATCCGTGCCGTAGGCAGGATGATTTCGATCCCAGGGGGATAAATAAACTCCCAACTTAAGCTGGTACTTTGCGCAAGCATCGGCAAGATCCCTCAACACATCTCCCTTACCATCCATCCACTTACTCTCTCGAACGGTATGCGTCGAATATTTTGAAGGCCATAAACAAAAACCATCATGATGTTTTGCGGTGATAATTACTCCTTCCATGCCGGCATCCCGAATGACCCTTGCCCACTGATCTGCGTCAAGTGCAGTGGGATGGAATACATCGGGTGATTCATCACCATGCCCCCATTCGATGTCGGTGAATGTATTAGGCCCAAAGTGTATGAATGCATAGTACTTTAATTGATGCCATTTGAGCTGTCTGTCACTCGGTACGGGTCCAAAAGCTGCTGGCATTCTGGAGGTCATGCATGAGGATGCCGTGATCAAAACACAATAAAATAAAAGGCGAATGTGAGACCTCATCATCTAGTGGAATATTAGCCTCCTCAAGATCAAAAAAATATATGATATGCTAAAAAAGCAAGAGGCCCATCGACAGACGGACCTCTTGTAGAATCATTACTAAATCATTCTGTCAGACCATAAAAAAGTCCGACGTATACTGATATACTAGTTCTTCAAAGGAGCACTTGGCATCACCACCTTATCCACGATGTGGATCACTCCATTAGAAGCTTCAATGTCAGCAGTAACTACCGATGCTTCATTTACTTTTACTCCGGTATCAGCAACGGTAATTTCCACATCGTCGCCATGTACAGTAGGAGATTTACCATCTGTGATATCAGCTGAGATCATTTTACCAGGTACCACATGGTATGATAATAACTCTACTAACTGATCTTTGTTTTCGGGAGCTAACAAGGATTCTAAGGTGCCTTCGGGTAGTGCTGCAAAAGCATCATCAGAAGGTGCAAATACAGTGTAAGGACCATCTCCATCCAGGGTAGCTGTAAGGTCAGCTGCCTCAAGAGCTTTTACAAAAGTACTTAGTCCATCCTGGGCTTGAGCCGTTTCTACGATAGATTGCGCTGATACTACTGAGATACTCAAGCACAAAAACAGAGCTGCAATTAATTGCTTCATAATCAAAATTGTTGTTTAGGTTATTTAAAAATTAAAGCTTAACGTAATTCCTCTTTGTGGCTTTGTCCGCTGATCCGCACACACAACAGGGATCCTCCAGGGACAAATAATAGATCTGACTTGTTCGTAAGGAAAAGAAAAATTAGAATTGAGAAGTGTGGAGAGTGGTTCGTCGTAATTCGTGATTCTATAACGCGATAGAATTGCAAATCTTATGTCGATAAATGTTAAAGTTTTGAATAAAAAAACAAACCCCAGTCTCTGCGTAAGACTGGGGTAAAAAATGCACTTATTTTAACCCGGTTGCATGTAATAAACGGGTCACCTAACTAAAATCAAGACTCTATAGAAAGAGCCCTTATCGAGTTTTCAATATTCTTGGTAAGCTGCTTTGCATCAGCCTTCATCTTGTCCCATCCCTGAGACACGTCACTATTAAGCAACCTTAACTGTTCTTCCAGTTTTTCTCCTTCCATTTGTAGTTTAGTCTTTGCTTCCATGAGCTCCAACTTGGCTTCTTCATCAGCAGCAGCAATCTTATCATCCAATTTTTGAATTTCTCCTTTCAAATTAGATTGTACTAATTGAAGCTCTGTTTTAACCTCATTGACTTCTTCCTGAATGGCTACCTGAGCAGCTTGTGCGGTTTCCTCCACTTCAGACATTTGATCTGTTGCAGATGATTCTGTTGATGGTCCGCATGCAGTCATGCTCCATGCAATTAATGCCATAGAAAAGGCATAGACAAGAACTGAATTTCGAATCTTTTTCATTTCGATACTTAAGTTTATGGCCTACTGAATCTTTGAGAGGCTTAGTTGATTCAGAGACCGGTTATTTAAAAATTATGATCCGGCCTTATAACGTGCAAGGCTTCGTTTTAATTCTCAAAAGCAAAAAATTTAATTAAGATTTTCTTTAGAAAACTGTGACCGTCAGAAGACAAAAAAAACCGTCCCGTGAAGTCACAGAACGGTTTCATCTTTTTGGGCAATCTTAGATTACCAGCCGGGCACAAAATTTATTCCCAGCGTCCATCCCAAATCTTTTTGAAGTGGCTTTGCATAATAGGGCTCAAGTATGAAGGCTCCAAATAAGTTGATACGCATAGCAATACCGGTACTCATCAAAGGTTTGGGTTTTTCGAGACTTCCTTCTCCAAACTGATCGTTATCTCGCCATGTCATTCCGACATCAAAAAAACCAACCAGATCTGTCAACAAGAATCCGGATTTAATCAATGACAGTCTTTCCGGCCCCGTAAAAGGAAGACGTACCTCTGCATTCCCCACTATAATCTTTGAACCTTGAACCTGACCAAAGGAAATACCAAGAGACTCCAGATCATTTACGTTGATATTGTTATACCCTCTGACCAATGTTGGGTCCACGCTATAAATAAATCCAAGATTTCGTTCATTGGCATCTTCTCCGTATCGTGCATAGTGCAGTCCTCGGAAACTCACATTAAACTTATCGAACCAAAAGTATTTCCTAAAATCAGCCAGGATCGTCGCATATGAAAAGTCTCCCACATATTGATCTACACCGATTCGATAGCGATATCCCTGCATCGGAGAAGTGAGGCCAAAGTTGGAGTTGTCACCCACCAAAGCAACGCCAGTACTATACATTCCAAATCCATCGGGAGATGCGAGTTTTTCCCGATCCTGCCCAATATAGGATCCTGCAAAATAATCGCCGTTGCCTGCAGGAATCGCCTGATAGTAATTGTTATATCTGTCGATACGGGTGCCGTAGTGTGTATACCCGATATTTCCCTCTAGTCGCAAGGTCCTGGAGAATGTATATTGTCCGAGCACCGATGCATTATCCAGAAAGTAGCGGATCGTAGAATACGGATAATTTACGGCCAGGACCTCACCAAAATTGGTTTCTATATTATCCACTGAAGGCGCCTCCCTATAGCTGTACTGATATGGAATGTGAGCCAGTGAAAGTCCGTAACCAATGCGGCTCTTTGTATTAATGTATCGTACCTGCCCTCCAAAATCATAGATTTCACCGTTCAAGGCCAAAGAGGTGAAAATCTGATTATAACCCAGCACATCACTAAACAACATATCAATTCCACCGACGAGTCCGGTACGTGTACCAAATGTAGAACTGGTACCTATACCAACTCCACCACCTCCTCCGATATAATCCAATTTAAACTTGGACTTGTACTTTTGACGCTTCAGATCTGTCTCATCGATTACTGAAATATCGTCCAGTGTATTTAGCAAGGGGTTGACAATATCTGCCTGATCCGTTTTTCCGGGAGGAAGCAGAGCTGCTGCATGATCTACATCATACGGATCCACTTCTTTCTGGTCCATGCTCTCTGGTCTGGCTTTTTGAATATTGTAGCTCGTGCCCAGATAGTGATTGTAGAGTAATGTATTTCCCTTTCGAGACACAGTAATGGCCGGTGAATACCGTGTAATTCCACTGACCCCGGTTATGATATCGGTGAGCTGGTGAATTTTGTTACTATCCACATTGTATTTATAGATGTTTCTAAACCCATCGCGATCGGATAGAAAATAGATATTGTTATTCTCATCCCAGACCGGGTTCATATTGTTGGCTCCTGGAAAAATATCCAGGTTCTGAATGCTGTTGTCCCC
>JAUILM010000973.1 GCA_030432855.1 Bacteroidia bacterium | reverse complement strand
ACATGACTTTTGAATATAACACCGTCAAAAATTGCTATGATGTCAACGACAACCATGATGATGGCTTCCAATCCTTTACAACTGTAGGAAATCCTTTTATAGGTAATGTTTTGCGTGGCAATACTATCATAAACTGGGAAGATGACAATC
This sequence comes from Bacteroidia bacterium, assembly GCA_030432855.1. Lineage (GTDB taxonomy): Bacteria > Bacteroidota > Bacteroidia > Chitinophagales > Saprospiraceae > JABDMH01. The sequence goes on along the minus strand of JAUILM010000973.1, from coordinate 1,512 downwards.
AACCCTTCAAAGGAGCACTACAAGGTATAGGTTGTTTTGATGGACCCTATGTAGACTGGATCGTGGAAAACAATGTGGTAGTGGTCAATCATTACCATGGTATTTCCCTCTACGGTGCGCAAAATTGCAAAATTGTAAACAACACAGTGATAGACAGAGATCTGGTGAACAGCCCAAACGGCACCTGGATTAAAATAAATGCCCACAAAAATGGAGATCCCAGTTCCAATTGTCTGATTCAGAATAATTTTTCATTTGGGTACAGTTATGGTTCTGAGACTGATTTTATCTCGAATTTACTAATCACAGATTATAGTCACTTTGAAGATGCATTGAGTTCCGACTTTCATCTGAAATCGGGTAGCAATGCTATTAATGCAGGAACAAATACTGATGCACCGTTTAAGGACCGGGATAAAAAGCGAAGACCCGTGGGTACCCATGTGGATATCGGAGCCTACGAATTTGGTAGTCATCCTCCTTGTGATGTGGAAAATCTGACCATACTGCAAGACCTTTCAGGTTCGTCAAGTACATCAATTTATAACAGTTTGTCAAACGGATCTTCAATAACGCTATTACCGGGGAGTTCTCAGGTTTTTAATGTAGGTGAGTCTGTTCTTTTTACACCGACATTTGAAGTGGCACCCACTGCTACCCTGGAAATACTAATGAAACCCTGTAGTCTGGTCCCTTAGATATACGAAGAGGGATGTAGGTCTGTGTGGTATCAGGGAGCGCTTTTCATGAGGGTGTGTCCTAGTGAAACGGGTATGGGTATGCGATCCTGATTGCGAGAATCTGGATGTCGACTACTGATATTTGATAGTATGACGACGGCCTTTTTTGTCTGCGGAGAAAAGCCCACAAAAGCAGTGTAACCACCAGTAGCTCCTGCATGCCACATAAATTGTTTCTCATGATCATACCACCATCCCAGTCCCATGTAGTTTCCCTTCCATAGTCCATTATCAATAACTATATCGAATGAGAGTGGGTCCTGGGTAAGCTTTAGAAAACCCATGTTATGTCCGGCAGGATCAATCTGGGCACTAAGGTACTGGAGCATATCATCGACCGTAGATTTTATGACGCCGGCAGGATCGAGTAGGTCCATTTGCCAGGTTTTGGCTTTCTTTCCTTTGGCAGTTATTCCCGGGACCAGAATAGGCGAATATTCTTCAGCCACTTCGAAGTAGCTATTTGTCATTCGCAGAGGATCGAAAATAAATGCTGAAACCTGTTCTTCCCATGACCTTCCTAGCTTTTCCGTAATTTCTCCTAGTAAACCATAGGCAGCATTATTATATTCCCATGTTTGCCCTGGAGGACGTTTAGGATCCTTTTTTCTTAGGTATTTGTGGTAGTGCCTGGCTTTAAGAAATCGGTTGGGATTCTTTGGGTCCCAAATCATCGCTCTCAGGTACGGCATATTGAAACTGGAAGGTACAGGGTCCAGTCCGGAAGTGTGTGTAATGAGGTGCTTCAATTGGATAGAAGGATCGGTCTTTG
>JAUILM010000195.1 GCA_030432855.1 Bacteroidia bacterium | reverse complement strand
TACTGCATTGAGATTAGCCTGGAGCGTATTGAAGGAGCCATAGGATACGGAGGTGGCGATACTGCTCTTAATACCTTTCTTAAGGATCACATTAATGGCCCCACCCAGTGCATCATCGGCCAGATGCGCTGGGAGCACGCCTTTGTACACCTCGATACGTTCGATCAGTCCAGGGGGGATGCTATTTAAACTAAAAGATGCACCATATGTGGATATTGGTAGACCGTCGATAAAGATCCGTACGGAATTGCCGGACATACCATTAAGATTGTAGTCAACCCGAGATCCGATGCCTCCATTTTGTCTTACTCTCACACCTGCAGTTCTATTCAGCAGGTCATTGGTTTGTATGGATTGCAGTGATGCTTTTTCCGTTTCAATTACTTCCACAGCAAATCCCTTACTCTCGATTTCGTCCTTCATGGATTGACCTCGCACGACGACTGCATCAAGATCTGTAGTTGATTCCTCTAATGTCAGATTTGCCTCCAGTACAGTTTTGTCTCCATCGATAACGATCGCTTGCTTGATATCCTGAAATCCGATACACGTGATGTGCAGCTGGTACGTGCCACTGGGGATATCTGCTATTTCATAGCTACCATCCTGTGCACTTATGGCCCAGAGCGAACTTTCATCTACACGAATCACGACCCCCGGCAATGGTTCATTGTCGGAATTAAAGACATAGCCCCGGACTGTAGCTGCATGCAAAGTGATACCAAAAAACAGATAGATGCATAGGAAACCTAGTACTTTCTGGTAGACACTTTTTCTCCGTGCTGCTGAAATATTCATTCTGAATCTTGATGTAATCAGAAGCAAGAGTACAGAGATTTTCAATCAAAAAACAAGTGTCTGAAATCAAATTAATTGCATCTAATAATAAATACCTAATGCTAGTGATTACCTTATCACTAAAGCCTATTAATCACTATAACAATCTCTTAGGATCACGAATCAGAATAATCAGTAAATCGTGGGATGTATAAGAATTTTAAAGTAACGGTTTGAAAATATTCACTTTACAATAAGATTATGGTCCACTGCAAAAAAAAAGTGTAAAAAATAGATTACTGTGATATTTATTCAGGAATGGCTCAAAGAAAAAAAAGAGCGCTATAGTCCCTAACATTAGGTAGGTATACTCAGAATAAATAGTATGTTTCCGTAGAATTTTTTACGTAGTGGATTAACCCCAACATAATCTTCCAAGTACATTTCCATCGATTGAAATTTCTAGCAGGGTTAAATTACGTAGGGAAAGCATGTAGATGATCCGGATCAACACTTCATCACTCGCATCAGTAGTATCTTGAAAATTGAAAAAGGAGCGTCATTCAAAGGTAAGAAGGAGCATAATATCTCTTATGACTGTCCGGCATCTGAAATACCCTATTCCACAGTTTTTCCAATATAGAGTGTATGATGAAAAGGTGTATATCCAGTGAGGTATACACTCTTTCCTTCTATTTTTTTCTCGGCACCCCGAAGAGCGGTCCAGCTGTGTTCTTTTAATCCGGGACCAAAGTAAATACGGGACTCTTCATCCCCAAAACTTCCATAGTCCTCGGAAAGGAAGTGAATACTGGGATCCGTATTATCTGGAGTTGTATTTTCAAAATAACCTGGCTCGCGGAAACTTAATTCCACTGCTACGGGCACATGATCCGTACCAGTAAGCTGAATTTCGACTACCATGCTGTCTGCTCCGTGCGGTGTTACCTGCACCTCGTATACGATAGATTGCACTTCACTTTGCTCTCGATTCTCCCGGGGCATATCTTCCCAAATACCATCTCCGGTGACTGAATCTTTATGGAAGGGTTGATAATAAGGACCTTCTAACTCCTGTCTAAGCGTATAATGATCTTCTTCCAAAATGAGTGTATCGGCTATCATCTGCCCTTTTCCAAAAAATGCCGAACTAATTCTCAGGCCTTGCAGCACGGTGTTAGCATGATGCATGGTAAGCAGTGTTGAATTCTTGGCCAGAATTGTAGCATCCCACTCACCATCCCTAAAGCGCACTAGTTCACTCTCCGGAAAATGCCGTTCATATTTCGAAGGAACCTCACCCAGAGGTAACTTTCGCCAAAGGGACTTTTCTTCCAGAAAATGGCTTAATGTACCCGAAAGCACCCTTGCACCCAGTTGATTTTGGAGTTGTAAGGCGATAGCACCGTAAGTATCATTATCATCATGAATAGCCATATATCGGTACGGATAGTAATAGGGCCAGGGTAATCTTGGTCGATACTGATCCTGTCTTCGGGATGCTTCCGTCACCACCTCTCCATTAGGATGTAAATAATACATCGACATATCAAGATTCTTACGGACCGGATCCAGGAGATCAGGTCGGTCCAATAAGCGAGCGATTGTGATAAAACATCGATCCGTAAGAGGTGAATAAATACCCGTACTACGCTCGGTAAACTGACCCTCTGCATCGATGTCGATTCCCTCATCAAGCCACTGATCAATACGCTGTACATAGCGATCATCACCAAATAGATCATACAATCGTGACAGTGCCATACTCACCACCCATCGATGATTGGGTGTATGGACACCTCCTACGACCAGGGCTTCTCCTCCACGCTTCAGGAAAGTTTGCATGAGATCTCTCACCTCCTGTGTCTCTTGTTTACCCTGTTGAGTGAGTATCTTAAAGGAGCGAGCGATTGGCTCAATGGCAAATGCAAGATCTGGTGTAGAATGAAAATTGGTACTCAATAGGTCAATGGTACCATCTGGATGCTGATGGTTCAGCATGAAAGTAATTGCATTTTGGAGTTGTTGCAATACGGTATCGTTTAAAAATAAAGAGGAACGATCACTGGCATAGACCGTGGTGAGTCGTTCGATGACACCGGCGGTATAGTTAGGGTAATAGATATCATATTGGTCCGGGAATCCTCCAAAGTCGTCATGTGTCCTGTCCAGCATTTGCCGTGGCATAACCGTCTCCGCATATTGATCGCTGTAGTAATTTAAGCTATCGATCCAGACATCACCTTTGGAGGCGTTTTGAGCATATGTCAGAAAGGAGACGGGGATAAATAAAGCAAGTAAAATCGATTTCATTAATGGGATTACAATTACATGGTCGCAAACTTCTTCTCTAATTCTTTGATAGCTTCTTTTGAAATGGTGCCACCGCCATGGAGAAGGATTCGATATTTAAAGTTGGTTGATTCACCTTTTTTAAGTGAAAAATTTAAGACTTCTTTTTTCTTCGAAAAAGCACTTTGCCCCAGCGGGTTTGCCGCAAAAAGGCCATAACCACGAGCGTGCCAGTACGTAGGATATCCCGGATTTTCCGGATGATCGATGATCGTAATGGACACGGGGTCATCCGCTATTTTTCCATACATTTTCACCCAGGTGCCGCGGGTGCCCCAAACATCATCACCCTCCTTGCCATTACTACTTAGATAGTTGCCATTCACTCCTTCGTTATTCACAATTTTTTCTTCTGATCGATTTCCTGAAGCATCCACCAGGTATTGCGGACTATCATCAGGAAGCTCCAGCTGTCGTGCCACTCTCACTCCCAGCATACCTTCTTTGTTGTCATGCATATCCACATCCTCCAGAGCGGTCAGTGTGGTACTGCGATCTATGATCCTGAGTTTGCCCAGCTGCGAAAATCGATATGAGGTTTGTTCTTCCAGGAGCGGTTTTTCAGCCGCATCTATCCATTGCGCCGTCACTACCAGATTTCCTGTGGCGCCATCCTCCATCTTTAGAATTTCCTTATGTACGATTTTACCATAGTGATCTTTCTTTTCCGGATTGATGTGTTTACTGTTATTCCAAAAATCCAATCCATTGACATTCCCATAGTTTAGCCATAGTCCCATGTGGTGGGGATGGTCCACGCGCTCTCCGGGACGTGGATCGATGGGGTAACCCCGCGTCAATTCCGTACCTGAGGATGTGATTAGAGGATACAAAAGAGGCTTCTCCAGATCATCACTATAATGATATGTTGTGAAGGGTTCTCCATCTACACTAATCTTAATAGTGGATGCAGATTCATCGTGTATAAATTTCACTTCAGATCGATGCAATTGAGCAGATAAGTCTGTACTCAGCAGCATGCTCAAAAGTATCATACCGGCAATTGTTTTTAGTAGCATATCAACAGATATCTTGTGTCCTGAAAAGATAACTTATTTATTCCATCCTCTAAAACTACAGAGACGTTGTCATCCTGGATCTTCCTGCTCCGACGGTTTTCTCCCTCTTGCAAAATTGGCTGCATACCATAATGCTGCATCTGGTTTTTTCGCCCACTGGTTGAGTTCCTCGATATATTGATCAAATTGTTGAGGAGTGATCTGAGTGATTTTCAGAATATCTTGTCGAGCTCCTTCTAAGATTCCAATAAGATTATTGGCATAATGTTGAAAGTCCGGTTCGCTGGCAGCGCTACCAAACTTGATAAAGTCGAGTTGAAAATCTTCAAATCCTGCCTGGTGCAAAAGGGTGACGAGATTTCGGCCTATGTAGGGATCATTACCTCTGATACGATATGCTTCATTGTAGGGACCCCACAATGCATCAAATGCGGGAGTATATGGTGCGATCCGAAAATTCTCATGATCATCATCCACCAGGTATACACTCCCTCCTGGCCGCACAGCATGGTAAATATTCAATAATGCACGATGTGGCGTATCGAGATGCTCTAAGAGGAATCGTACAAAGGCTATATCAAAGGTATTTACTTCATCGGATCTAAGAGGAAGAGCATAGGCACTGCCTTCACGAAAATCCACCAAATCTGATTCATTTGCATTCTCTGCCCATTGGAGTGCCGTACTAAGTTGTTCCGGAGATTTCTCAATGCCCACAACAGATCCCTGTGAAACCATGGCTGCAATCTGCCGCGAGAACAGCCCCAGGCCACTTCCTACATCCAACACCTTTTCATCACCGTTGAGCTGAATCAAGGCGAGACACCTGTCGTTTAACAGTTGATTTAATATGGCTAAACGCTCCTGCTCTTCCCTATGGGTACCGTGGATATATCCAGATTCCTTTTTACTCATTTTAACTCTTTTTGGTATGAGAATTGACCACTAAGGGTGATTGCTACTGTACCAATTGCCTTGAAAATCCGGTTCAGCGGATAATTTGTCCTTTTCAGAAGGTCTTGCGTATTCCAGCTTTCATCGGCACACATAAAACTGCATTTTTAGAATCACATTGAGTAATGTATCTGAAATAAAGTGCATTATTTGCCTTTAAATCGGAGGAAATCTTGATTTAAAATCCGCGAACTCATTCACCTCACACAAAAAATTTTAACCAATATGAAAACTAGATCTTTACTTACAATGGTTGCACTGGCTTTTGCCACTTGTCTTTGGTTCTCCAATTCCAGTGGTCCTGGAGAAATTCAGGGCGTGGACAGAACGGGTGGACCACTATCGCCCGGATATTGTAATGCCTGTCACAGTGGTGGCAGTTTCGGTACGGATGTCCAAATGGCATTGGTAGACCTGGATGGAGATACTATCTCAGAATATGTTCCCGGAGGCACCTATACTTTAAAAGTCCAGGTACTGGGTGAAGGAGCGGCAGGCTACGGATTTCAGGCCGTAGCTCTGGACAACATGGATGCAGGTGCGGGTACATATGGTGAAGCACCCGAGGGAATCCAGGTCACTAATGTGAATGGCGTCGATTATCCTGAGCATGACTCCAGAGCTTCTGAAGGCCTTTTTGAAATCGAATGGACCGCTCCTGAGCAAGGTTCAGGGCCTATAACCTTCTATGTAGCTGGTAATGCAGTGAATGCAAATTTCGACGTATCCGGAGATGAAGCCGATACCACCTTTGCCGTCATTGAAGAAGCCATTGTTTCCTCAGCAAGAGATCAGGTTGCTCAGGCCTTCAATCTACAGCTCGGACCCAACCCGGCACATGACTTTGTACAAGTGCAGTGGGACAATCAGTTCATCAAGCCCGAACAGTTGCGTATTGTAAGTGCGCTCGGACAGGAAGTACAGCAATACAACCTCCGTACCATGGGTGGTATTACGCAACTGGAAATTCCCACCTCTGATTTTACAGCCGGAATCTATTTTGTACAAATCTCTTCAGAGGAAGGTATCCAAACCAAAAGGTTACTCAAACGATAAGGAGAAACATTCAGATATAGCGATGTAAATCTCGCAGAAGAATTAAGCGGATTTATTGGTTAGAGGATGATCGGGCAAGGCCTGATCGTCCTTTTTCTTATGATATACCCGTCTCAATGGAAGCACTGGAAAAGTCTTCTCCCACGATCGGGTTATCCATCATACGTTGCAGCATGGAGATCTGCCCGATGTGCGTGAGTACATCTGCTAAAGGACCCTGCAACAGCCTTTTCGAATAGTTCATAGGTAGTTCTTTTGCCTTCAGCACTTCGTCCAGGAGTTTAAGTTCTCCCAGGAATCTCATGATCTCCTTATCCAGTGTCAAAACCTCTTCAGGGGTGGATCCTCTACTTTCTCTCTCGATAAATAGTCGTGTCCACTTGATCACAAGAAACATATGATTGACAATCTCAGCCGGTGTTCTGCTCCCTTTTCCCAGGCTAAAAGTGGAAAATGCAGGCTGGTAATTTGCTACACTCTTATTGAATCGATATAGAATTGTCGATAGGGTGTGACGGAGAAGTTCATTCTTCATAGGATATCTATTGTACACCAAATAAAAAAGACCCGACAAGTACATGCCGGGTCTATATTTTTTATGTCAGGTAGTAATCTACCAAACTCTCTAGTTCTTCTGAATCTTGGTGGCTTTTACGCCCTCATTGGTTCGATACTGCACCACGTAGGTGCCCGTACTCAGTTGTGTCAGATCGACGGTCACGTTGCTACCTTCATCAAAGGATCGCATGATCATCTTGCCCGTGAGATCAAAGATTCGTACTTCACTTACGGTAGCACCAATACCCGCCTCGATGCGCAACCAACTGGCCGTAGGATTCGGGAATATCCGTGTTTCGGTTGATTTATTAACCGAAATAATCTCTATATGTGAAAGATCCGTGGTTCCGTCCAGATCGACCTGCATCAGACGATAATATGTGGTACCATCCAATGGCTCACGATCCGATGCTTCATACAGATGTGACTCACCTACAGAAGGCATGGAGACAATGGTGGTCCAATTTTCAAGATCCGTGGATCGCTGTACCTGAAAGTGATCGCTGTTGATTTCCTCGGCCGTATGCCAATCCATCTGCACGATATCATTTATCAGATTTGCCTTAAAAGGTGATAGGTATGTAACGGGTAGGACGTCTGGAAATTCACTGGCTCCTATATCTATGATATCATCAAATATTCGTAATTCTCCATAAGCATCCACTTCATCTCCTCCGATAACCGTATTAGGATCGCCTGCATTGATTGCAGGTGAGGCCATAGTCAGATGGAAATTTAGAGAACCTGTACCTATTCCTGTGTAGGCAGGATCTCCGAATATCGAATTGGTGTCCTGGCCTTCAGTTGAACTATAGTCTTCCAACGATGAGTACGAAGATCCGTCGTAACTAAAGCTCGGTGACCCCGTTGAGTTGTACAGATTGTAGTCAAGGACCAAACCACTCCCTGAGGCTACTGCTAGTATTCTTCCTGAAACATTAGAGAAGATATTGTTGATCACAGAAGTGCTTGAAGCAGATGAAATCGACAATTCAGCTTGTGTGCTATCTATCCCATTGTTGAATGTCGAATTGTTTCTTACCACGCAATTACTGGCTGTTCCAGAACCACCGAGTGAGATGGCTGGTCCATCATTTGCAGATATCAAATTGTTTCGGACGGTTACATTATCTCCAGCTGCGAGATTAATAGCTGCACCCCCATTATTAAGAATCAAATTTCTTTCGATTAGTGTGCTACCTGCACCATCCAGTACTATGGCATCTCCAGTATTTTGACGGATGTTATTTCCAGTTATGCTGCCACTAGTCGGATTACTTGCACCTCCTACAATAGCTATTCCCGAGTTGATCAAATCAGAAATATCATTATTTCTGATAGAGTAATTCACTACGTTGCCAACAACCTCTATCCCACTACCAATACCAAGTTCTGAATCTCTGATCACATTATTTATAATTGTTACATCATCAATTGGATTCAGAGAATCACCTCGGATAAGGATAGGATAAGATGCCCCGTCAACATTGGATGAATCACCAGTAAAGAAGTAATAATTAATATCAGAGAATTCATTTCCTGATAAAAGAACTCCTGAAGATGAACCTGTAACACCAATACCACTTGCTCCAATTGCTTCATTTGACTCTATCGATAAACCACGAATTGTAATGTCAGATTGATCATGAATAGAAATCATAGGAGCAGCTGGAAGAGGAATAAATGTCAACCCACTAAGAATTGAATTCGATGACTCTCCCTGAAGTACTATTCCTGATGTACTGAATTCTATCCTTTCAAAATAGATCCCCTCGAGTACTACAACAGAATCACCCTCAGTTGCATTGTCAATAGCAAATTGAATAGATTGAAAAGCTGTACTATCCGTCAAGCCGTCATTCAGCACATCGCTGCCCAGGTTACTTACATAGTAAGTAGTCTGAGCCGACAGTGCGAATGAGGTAAAAAGTAGTAGTAATAAGCCATGGAGTATTTTCATCGATATCTGTGTTTGGTTACTGTAGAGTAAACAGCCTTAAATATAAGAAAACAAATTAATGCTTAGGTTACCGCCCCCTAGAAATCTCTACCAGTCGAGGCTAAATTGTTACTAATTGCCCAGATGAGCACTGATCTTCAGCAAAACACATGCAGTGAAATAGTTATAACTAAAAAATTGCTAGCTCAGTGTGAGGTAAA